>CAYNXA010000312.1:0-2519 GCA_964401015.1 uncultured Oscillospiraceae bacterium | reverse complement strand
GGGTGTAGGCAGTGCTTATCCGATGCTGTACTTAACCCCTCGTTTTTCTCAAAGCGGCGTTTTTTCCGCCGAAACGCTTTCGGAAGAGACTCGCGACATTTTGGATTCGTCTTTGCCTCTTGCGGGCGGTGAAAACGGAATTTGTTCTTCTTTTGTGCAAGCACGTCTGCGTATCAAACTTTCCGATTTACTGTATTCGCTCGCCGAAAACGAATTGCGCGACGAATTGCCGAACGAACGGGAATTGCCCGACGAAGTGACGATCCGTCAAATTTATGACAGTATTCTCTTTATCGACGAACGGTTCGATCAACCGATCACCCCCGTGCAATGCGCCAAGCGGCTCCATATGAGTTACAGTTGTTTTGCCAAGCACTTTTCCCAAGTGATCGGCTGTTCGTTCAAGCAATATCTGTTCGGTGTCCGCATGTCGCATGCCGAAAGCTTGCTTACATCAACCGACCGTTCGGTCACCGAGATCGCTCTTGCCTGCGGGTATTCGAACGTATCGCATTTCATTTCGGAATTTCGTCGGAACAAAGGCACCTCGCCGCTCGTTTTCCGCAAACGGATCCGCCAAGTCGACTGAACGGACTTTATTCGTGCGGAATGTCGCTTTCTTTCTTCTTTTCCGCTTCTTCCGCTTTTTCGTTTTTTTCGCCGCTTTCGGTATTGCCTTTTTCGTTCTTTTCGTCTTTTTCGGAAAGCTGCTTGCGGAATTTTCCGGGCGAAACGCCTTTTTCGTTCTTAAACTGCTTGATGAAATAGCTCAAATCGTTGAACCCGCACGAATAGGCGATCTGGGTGACCGTTTCGTCGGTATTGACGAGCATTTTCACCGCCGCCGCCAAACGGTAATAATTCAAATACTCCATCGGGCTTCGATTGGTCATCGCCCGAAAGCAACTGCAAAAGTATTGCGGCGACATTTCACAGCACGCCGCCATTTGCGAAAGAGTCAGATCCTCGCGATACGAGCTTCGAATCAAAGTCAGTGCCTTTTTCAAACGCGTCGTGTTTTCGTCGGCGTCGTGTATCGGTTCGTACAGCTCACTGTATTCCCCCCGCTCCCATGCGGCAAACAACCCATATAAGGCGGAGATCACATCAAAACGCGAACAATTACCGCGGTCGATTTCTTCCATGACCGAAAACAGTCGATCGACCGCCGCGCGCACCGTCGGGTCGTCCGAAGCGCGCTCGGAAATGCGCCTCTGCTCCGAAAGAAAACCGTACAAAAATCCGCGCAGATCGGGTTGGGACGGCAAAAAGCCGCCCACATCGAAAACAACACATTCGTATTCGCATGTGTCATCGTTCGGATGCGCCGCATGTAAACTATCACTGTTTACAAGAATCGATTGTCCCGCACAAAGCGTTTTTTCGCTTCGATCGACCGTCGTTATCAATTTTCCACGCAAGACACGGATCAATTCCTGCTCGCGGTGCCAGTGATGCACCACTTCGAATTTCGCGGCACTTCTGTCCAATCGATAAAGCTGGATCGGAAAATCCGCCGTTCCATGTTGTTTTAATTCGTTAAATCTCATACAATTTCTCCAAAATCGGAAAATATTTATACTTTTTCGTATTATAACACAAGACTATTGCAAAAATCAAGTGTATGATTATAAGTGGAGAGTATTTCATTCCCAAAATATATATTTTTACAGGAGGAACCCATCATGGCAAAATCAAGACTCATCGGCGATTATCCGGTAATCGGTATTCGCCCCACGATCGACGGCAGACGCGGACCGCTCAAAGTACGCGAATCGCTTGAAGATCAAACGATGAACATGGCAAAGGCGGCGGCTAAGCTAATTTCCGAAAACCTTTGTTACAGTAACGGCGAGCCGCTTAAAGTAATCATCGCCGACACGACCATCGGTCGCGTTGCCGAAGCGGCGGCTTGTGCCGAAAAATTCAAGAGAAACGGTGTTGATATCACCCTCACCGTAACGCCTTGTTGGTGCTACGGCTCGGAAACGATGGATATGGATCCTATGACCATCAAAGGCGTATGGGGCTTTAACGGCACCGAACGTCCGGGCGCGGTATATCTTGCCAGCGTTCTCGCTTCGCATGCTCAAAAAGGTTTGCCCGCTTTCGGTATTTACGGCAAAGACGTACAGGAAGCTGACGACACATCGATTCCCGCCGACGTACAGGCAAAGATTTTGCGTTTTGCCAAAGCCGCCGTTGCGGTTGCCACCATGCGCGGCAAATCGTATTTGCAGATCGGTTCGGTTACCATGGGTATCGCGGGTTCGATCATCAATCCCGAATTTTTCGAAGAATATCTCGGTATGCGTGTTGAGTCGGTCGACGAAGTGGAAATTATCCGTCGCATGACCGAGGGCATTTACGACCACGAAGAATACGAACGAGCTCTCAAATGGGTAAAAGAAAAATGCCCCGAAGGCTTCGACAAGAACCCCGATTTCGTCAAAGAAAGCGACGAAAAGAAGAAAGAATCGTGGGAATTTATCGTTAAGATGATGTGCATCATCAAAGAC
>CAYNXA010000311.1:0-2524 GCA_964401015.1 uncultured Oscillospiraceae bacterium | reverse complement strand
AAATGCAAGAGGACATGGAAAAAGCACAAGCGGAACTCGACGCCAAAGAATATGAAACCCAAGCGGGCGGCGGTGCCGTAAAAGTGAAGATCAACGGCAAGAAAGAAATTCTCTCGTTGACTCTCGCTCCCGAAATCGTGGATCCCGACGATATCGAAACTTTGGCGGATGCGGTAACGGCGGCGGTGAACGAAGCCATCAAGACCGTTGAAACCGAAACGAGCGAAACCATGAACAAGATTACCGGCAACTTAAACGTTCCGGGTATGTTCTGATTCCATGGGAACGAACGGCGGCTTTATTGCGCCGCTTGAACGGCTTGCCGAACAATTTCGGTGTCTGCCCGGCATCGGTAAAAAATTGGCGTTGCGGCTTGCCTATCACGTTTTGGATTATACGCCCGAAGAAGCCGAAGCTTTTGCCAAGGCGATATTGGACGCCAAAACCTTGATTTGTCGCTGTCGCGTTTGTCAAAACATCAGCGACCGTGAACTTTGTGCGATCTGTGCCGATTCTTCCCGTCGAAAGAATTTGATCTGTTTGGTCGAGGACCCACGTGACGTGGCGGCGATCGAACGTTTGAACGAATTCGACGGCGTATATCATGTGTTGGGCGGCGTTATTTCGCCGTTGGACGGCAAAGGGCCGGAACAACTCACGGTGGCACAATTGTTGGAACGTATTCGCGCTTTGCGCGACGAAAACGGCGAAGAATATCCGATCGAAGTTATCGCCGCCACCAATCCGAATGTGGAGGGGGAGGCAACAGCTATGTATATTTCCCGCTTGCTGAAGCCGCAAGGCGTTCGCGTTACGCGACTTGCCAAAGGTATTCCCGTCGGTGGGGATCTGCAATACGCCGATGACGTGACCCTTTTTAAGGCGATCGAAGGACGCGTGGATATGTAAATACGTAAATACGTAAAACACAATATCGACAAACCGAGGCTTTCCGTACGGAAAGCCTCGGTTTTATACTCTCATCTATATCTGTAACACAAACCGTTCGGGTCGTGAAAATTGATTCAAAAAAGGTATTCGCGCGTCGCGTCGTTTCCCTCTTCGCCGATCACGATATAAGTCACCGTGTCGCGCTCATACGAAAAACGATATTCGTTTTCGACGGTCATTTTGTCCGAAAGTCGGAATCCGCTCGCGTCGGAAAGGGTGTAGCGATACAGCGTTTTGCCGCGCAAAGAATCGGTTTGCAAGGATAATTCCGACGCCTCTTTCGCATACGACGACAAGAGCAAAAGGGTCACGTCGCGGTCGGTTGCGGCAAGTGCATACGGCATATCGGCGCCGTTTTTATCCGGCTCTGCAATAAGTTCGGTTTGTGTGTGCGCACGATAGAGTCGGCTGACCGCCGCAAAAACATGGGCGGGCGCTTCAAGCGCGCCGGTCCGCAAATCGGTCAAAGCACAATAGCGCATTTTGCCGTCGGCAATGTAATACATACCGATATCAATGCCGCAATCTTGCATGGTGATCATCGCGGCGGCACAAAACGACGCGCCGACCATGGTTGCCATGTTGTCGAATCCGCCGCCCTCGGCACCGTAATTCCATTCGTTCAGATGCGATTCGGTGGCGGTAAAGCCCGCTTTGTCCAAATGCTCACGCGCGTACAAATGCGATTTTCGAATTTCTTCGGGATCACTTGTGTAAATATGCCAGCTGAAAAAGTCAAGCGGACAATTGTTTTCTTTTACCATGGCAAGAAAATCGTCGAACCATGTTAAGAACGATTCGAAAAATTCACCGGTATTTTCACGGCAAGCCGCATAAAAACCGCAACTGCCGTAACCGCCGATTTTAAGTGCGGGAAAACAAGCTTTCAAATGACGGGAAGCGACACGATACAGCTCGAAAAATTCTTCCCGTGTTCCTAGCCACATGGGCGGATTTTCGGGTTCGTTCCAAATTTCCCAATATTCGATATTGTAATGAAAACCGTTTGCCCAGCCTTCGTTGTAATGGCGAATGATATGTTCGCAAATTTCCGCCCATTTTTGGGCATCTTTCGGCGGATAGGAGGTTTCCTTTCGCGATGCCCATTCGATCGAAACGCCGAGGCGGTAGACGATCTGCGTGCCTGCTTTGAGGATCGCACCGATATATTCGTCGGTAAAATGAAAATCGTAATTTGTCGGGTCGTTTGCGTCGGCGTCGAAATTCGGAAAAATATTCGGAACGTCCACAAAACGGTTCCAACCGTAGGGATAACACGGGTCATGCAAGCGCGAACGCGGCGGTTTGATGTAGCCGAACAGGCTGCCGATCGTATCTTGATTGGGGCCCGTTTCCAATTTATACGGCGCGCAGTTTACACTGTGCAGTTCGCGGACAGCTCCGCATGAATTTGAAGTGATTCTCAAACGATTCATAAATTAAATCCTCGGTTTTCTCGAATTTCGGTCGGTTTTCCGCTTTTCTTCGATGACGACAAAAAAATCTTGCCGTCATTTGAGCCGAGTGTTCGGCTTGCGCATGACCGATCGTGCTTCTTCATTATAGAGTACCG
>CAYNXA010000310.1:0-2542 GCA_964401015.1 uncultured Oscillospiraceae bacterium | reverse complement strand
GCCTTATAGAGCGCGCGGTTGAGCTTGTCGTCATAGCCGATCGCCTCACCGGTCGATTTCATTTCGGGCGAGAGATAGGCGTCGAGACCTTTGATCTTGTTGAACGAGAATACCGGCACCTTTACGTAATAGCGTTTCTTTTCTTCGGGATAGATATCAAAAATGCCTTGTTCTTTCAAAGATTTTCCGAGAATCACTTCGGTAGCGATATCGGCAAGGCTGTATCCCGTCGACTTCGAAAGGAACGGCACGGTACGCGACGAACGCGGATTTACTTCGATGATATAGACATCATCGTTTTTGTCGACGATAAACTGAATGTTATAAAGACCCACAATGCCAATGCCCAAACCGAGCTTTTTGGCATATTGCAAAATCGTTCCCTTTACTTTATCCGAAATGCTGAACGTCGGGTATACACTGATCGAGTCGCCCGAATGGATACCGGTGCGTTCGACCAATTCCATGATACCGGGGACAAATACGTCGTGTCCGTCACAAATGGCATCGACTTCGACCTCTTTGCCGAGAATATATTTGTCGACCAAAACCGGCTTGTCGGCATCGACCTCCACGGCGGTCTTGAGATAATGACGCAATTGTTTTTCGTTGGCAACGATCTGCATGGCACGACCGCCGAGAACAAAGCTCGGACGAACCAAAACGGGATAACCGATCTCCGCCGCGGCGGAAACGCCGTCCTCGATTTTGGTAACCGCTTTACCTTTCGGTTGCGGAATGTGAAGTTCTTCCAAGATCTTTTCGAAACTGTCGCGGTTTTCGGCGCGCTCAATGGCGGCACAATCGGTACCGATGATCTTAACGCCGCGATTCATGAGCGGCTGTGCCAAATTGATGGCTGTCTGTCCGCCAAGCGACGCGATCACGCCTTCGGGCTGTTCGAAATCGATAATCGCCATAACGTCTTCGGGGGTCAGCGGTTCGAAATACAGCTTATCGGCGGTGGTATAGTCGGTCGAAACCGTTTCGGGGTTGTTGTTGATGATGATGGCTTCATAGCCCGCGCGACGAATGGTCTGCACGGCATGCACCGTCGAATAGTCGAATTCGACGCCCTGACCGATACGGATCGGACCCGCACCGAGCACCACGATCTTTTTCTTGTCGGTCAAGCGCGACGCGTTTTCGCCGGTATACGACGAATACAAATACGCGATATATTTCCCGGTATGAAGCGTATCGACCATTTTGAAGATCGGGACGATCTTGTTTTCCTTGCGGAGCGCATATACGTCGATTTCGGGCATACCCCACAAAGATGCGATATATTTATCCGAAAAGCCCATGATCTTGGCTTCTTTCAAAACCGCCGTGTCGCCTTTGGCGGCTTTCAAAGTCTTTTCCATGTCGACAATACGGGCAAACGCTTCAAGGAAAAGGGGCGTTATCATAGTTGCTTTATGCAAGGTTTCTATATCGACGCCGCGACGCTGCAATTCGCAAACGGCGTAGATCGTATCGTCTTTCGATTCCTTGAGATATTCGAAGATCTCGTCGTCGCTCATCGAATCGAATTTGGCAAGGCGGAAATGGCATACGCCGATTTCCAACGAACGAACCGATTTGAGCATACATTCTTCCAACGTCGAACCGATACCCATCACTTCGCCGGTCGCTTTCATCTGCGTGCCGAGTGTGTTGGGCGCGTCGGCAAATTTATCGAACGGGAAACGCGGGAACTTGGCTACGACGTAATCCAGACTCGGTTCGATTGCCGCCGTTCCGCCCGCAACCGGAATATCCTCCAGCGCCATGCCCAGCGCGATCTTTGCCGTCACACGGGCGATCGGATAACCGCTCGCTTTGGACGCAAGCGCCGACGAACGCGAAACACGGGGGTTAACTTCGATCAGGAAATATTCGCTCGAATACGGATTGAGGGCAAACTGTACGTTACAGCCGCCTTCGATCTTCAATTCGCGAATGATTTTGATGGCGCTGTCGTTGAGCATTTTGAGGTCATGATCGTTCAGCGAAAGGATCGGTGCCACAACCGCCGAATCACCCGTATGTACACCGACAGGGTCGATGTTTTCCATGCCGCAAATGGTAATGGCCGTGTCGTTCGAATCGCGCATAACTTCGAATTCGATTTCTTTGTAGCCTTTTACGCTCTTTTCGATCAATACTTGATGTACCGGCGAGAGCTTAAACGCATTGCGTCCGATCTCGTAAAGTTCTTCTTCGTTGTTGGCAAATCCGCCGCCGGTGCCGCCGAGCGTAAAGGCGGGTCGAAGCACAACGGGATACCCGATCTCGTTTGCCGCCGCTTTCGCTTCTTCGAGATTGTAGGTGATCTGCGACGGAATAACCGGTTCGCCGATCGATTCGCACATTTCTTTGAACAGTTCTCGGTCCTCGGCGCGCTCGATACTTTCGCCGGAGGTCCCCAAAAGTTCGACGCCACATTCTTTCAAAATACCTTTTTTCTCAAGCTGCATGGCAAGGTTCAAGCCCGTTTGACCGCCGATACCGGGAACGATCGCGTCGGGGCGTTCGTAGCGCAAGATCTTCGCGATGT
>CAYNXA010000309.1:0-2546 GCA_964401015.1 uncultured Oscillospiraceae bacterium | reverse complement strand
CCGATACCGCCGTGCGACGAAGGTGTATTGACGAGAATACGGCAGGTTTTCATGCGGGACGCGAATTCGTTGAGCTTTTCGGTTTCGGTAACGGCATTGAGATAGATCGAAGAAGTGTGACCGTATCCGCCGTCGGCGATAAGATGTTCGGCTTTGTCGAATGCGTCGTGAATGTCCTTTGCCTTATACATGGCAAGAACGGGCGAGAGCTTTTCGTGTGCGAATTCTTCGGAAAGGTCGACCGATTCGACTTCACCGATGAGGATCTTGGTCGCTTCGGGAACATTAACGCCCGCAAGAGCGGCGATGGTATGAGCCGACTGACCGACGATCTTCGCATTGAGAGCGCCGTTGATGAGAATGGTCTTGCGAACCTTTTCGATCTCGTCTTTCTTGAGGAAATAGCAACCGCGCGTTGCAAATTCTTTCTTAACTTTGTCGTATACGTTCTTGTGAACGATGCAAGACTGTTCCGACGCACAGATCATACCGTTGTCGAAAGTCTTGGAATGGATGATCGAGTTTACGGCAAGCAAAATATCGGCGGTTTCGTCGATGATGGCGGGGGTATTGCCTGCGCCTACGCCTACGGCGGGCTTACCGCTGGAATAAGCGGCTTTTACCATGCCGGGACCACCGGTCGCGAGAATGATGTCGGCTTCTTTCATAAGAAGATTGGTCATATCGAGGCTGGGCACGTCGATCCAGTTGATAATGCCTGCGGGCGCACCGGCTTTAACGGCAGCTTCGAGAACGATACGAGCGGCTTCGGCAGTCGATTTCTTGGCACGGGGGTGAGGGGAGATGATGATCGCATTACGGGTCTTAAGCGCCAAAAGGCACTTGAAGATAGCGGTCGAAGTGGGGTTGGTGGTCGGAATAACCGCCGCAACGACACCGATCGGCTCAGCGATCTTCTTGATACCGTATGCTTTATCTTCTTCGATCACGCCGCAGGTTTTGGTATTGCGATACGCGTTGTAGATATATTCGGCGGCATAGTTGTTCTTGATGACTTTATCTTCCACAATGCCCATGCCGGTTTCTTCCACGGCAAATTTGGCGAGCGGAATACGCGCCTTGTTGGCAGCCGATGCCGCCGCGAGGAAAATGGCGTCTACCTGTTCTTGGGTATAGGTCGCATAAATTTTTTGAGCTTCTCTTACTTCGGCAAGCGTTTGTTCGAGTGCTTCCACGCCGTCGACGATCTTTCTTTCTTGTAACATGCTTTGTCCTCCTTGAGTTATGATCGATGTGTTCGGTGGGGCAAAACGGAGCGCGATTTTTGCGCATACTTCTCCCACAGTTTTCTTTGTTAATATTTTAACATACCGATCGGGACTTGACAATTGCTTCTTGTTATAGTATGGGTTATCATTTTTGATAACACCAAACGGTGTCCCCGCTGTGGGCAACCCCGCACCAACATAAAATTCGTGCATGCCCCGCATAGGCGGGATCACCCACCGTTAGGTACTCACCGTAGGTGCGCTATCGTAAATTCCAACCCAATCGGCGAAATCCGCATTCTCACTTTCCACTGTCCACTGTCAACTTTCCACTCTCCATTGCCCTTTCGGCGCAACTTTTCCGAGTTCGGCGATAAAAAGTTTATCCAATTCGGACAAAGTATATTCGCGCCGATGGATCAACACATCGCGATAGCGCCGCTTGTTCTCATCGCATCGACCGACACAAAGATCGTAGCGTTCGAGCATTTCGTCGGGCATGGGTGCGACCCACATAAACGTTTCGGGATTTTTGGACAACAATTCATATTGACTTGCCCGTTCGAACACGAAAATACGTCGACGGATATTATCGGGCAATTCTTCCTTGCGTACTTCCGCCATCGAAAGCGACGGCACATACGGGTCGGCATGGGCGATTTCGATACAATCGGCAAAATCTTCGTAAGTCAAACGTTCTTTGGCGGCAAGTTTACTTTTGCGACTCATGATCGGCACATAGCGAAATTCGGTGATCAATTCGCCCGTCAAACCTTTTTCTTCGAGCATGGTCTTGTAGTAGCCGCTGTAATTCTCGGCATAACGTAAGATACCCAGCCGATAATTTTCTTCGAGAATGTTTTTGACGGCGCGCAGAGAATTTGTTTCCTTATAAAATATCTCCACATCGGTCTCGTCGGCAAGCAAAAGCGAAAAAGACGAAAACGCTTCGGATATATAACTGGTGCGCGGCACCGAAACCGAAAAATGCTTTTTGCGCGGCGCGTCTCGATCAAACAGATTTTCAAGCGCGTCGACTTGTTTCAAGACACTTTCGGCATATTGCAAAAACTGTTCCCCGTCGGGGGTCGGAAACATGCCTTTCGACGTGCGTTCGAACAAAGTCACTCCGAGCGAGCGTTCCAAACCTTTGATAACACGGCTTAAATTGGGCGGTTCGATGAACAGTTTTTCGGCGGCTTTGCCGATCGAACCGTATTTCGCCACGGCGACGGCATATTTCAAATGCAAAAAATTCACAGCCGTCCCCTCTCTTTCTCGTGTGTTTTCAGCCGACAGTTTTTCTTTTCCTTATAC
>CAYNXA010000308.1:0-2546 GCA_964401015.1 uncultured Oscillospiraceae bacterium | reverse complement strand
AAAAGCGTGTATAAACGAAGTTTTGGGCGAAAAGGGCGGCCAAAACCGCCCTTTTTGCAAACTTTTTTAAAAATTTTTGTTTTACCACTTGACACAACCATATAATATACCGAAAAGGTAGGATATCTGCAAGTTTGTCATTTTGAAACGCTTTGACGGAGGAGGACGAGAAAATGCGCGAAACGATACTGTTTAACGAAAATTGGCTCTTTCATGAGGGGGACATTCCCGAAGAAGCTCCCGCATTCAAAGGTCCGATCTACACCCAGTCGAAAACCGAACACAAAAAATGGGGACCCGCCTCGCGCAACTATGCGGCGCGATATGAGGATTTCACGCGCGAAGGCATGATTTCGACCGAACGGTGGGAACCGGTGGATTTGCCCCATGATTACGTGATATTCGGCGAGCTCAAAAAGGACAGCAACAACGCTCTCGGCTTTTTCGAGTACAACAACGCTTGGTATCGCAAGCACTTTAGGCTGAACGACGCCGACAAAAACAAACGAATCACGCTGTTGTTTGAAGGCGTGGCAACCCATGCGACGGTTTATCTCAACGGCTGTGTTGTCGGGCGCAACTATTGCGGCTATAACTCATTCGAAGTCGATATTACGGATTTTGTCAAGTTCGGCGAAGAAAATCTTGTCGCCGTTTATGTCGAAACAAACGACCATGAGGGCTGGTGGTATGAGGGCGGCGGCCTATACCGCAACGTGTACCTTGTCAAAACCGAACGCGTCGCGGTCGATCTGTGGGGCGTTTACGCCATGCCGAAGTATGTCGGCGACAACGATTGGCAGATCGATGTCGAAACCGAGATCGTAAACGATGAATACGAGGACGTGACGATCCGTGCCGTGACCGAATTTTTCGACGATACGGGGGCGCATTTTGTTGCCTGTGAGGGAACGGTCGAGATTGGCGCGCGTGAGAAAAAGACAGCAAAATACGGTATGCGCGCCCAAAACCCGAAATTGTGGGATATCGAACAGCCGCATTTATATACGGTCGTCACGACTCTTTACCGAAACGGCGCGCCGTGCGATGTCTATACGACTCGAACGGGATTCCGCTATTTCAAGATCGACCCCGCGCACGGACTGTTTCTCAACGGAAAGCACGTTTTCATCAACGGCGTTTGTGCGCACGCCGATTGCGGACTTGTCGGCAAAGCCGTTCCCGACAATTTGCAACGCTATAAGATCGAAATGATCAAAGAAATGGGCGCAAACGGCTTCCGTACGTCGCATTATCCCCACGGAAAAGCAACGATGGACGCGCTCGATGAATTGGGCTTTATTGTCATGGACGAAACACGTTGGTTTTCTTCGAGCCCCGAAGCGAAAGAACAGCTCCGCATGTTGGTGAAGCGGGACCGCAACCGTCCGTCGGTTCTGTTTTGGTCGGTCGGAAACGAAGAACCGCATCATTTGACCGAAGAGGGAAAACGCATTTGCAAAAATCTTGTTTCGTTTGTGCGCAAATTGGATAACACCCGTTACGTAATGAGTGCCGTTTCGGACGACCCCGATGTTGCTACGGTATACGACGAATTGGACGCACTCGGCGTAAATTACAATCTCGACAAGTACGATTATTTGCACGAGCGTTATCCCGAAAAGGGAATTTTTGCGTCGGAATGTTGTGCGACGGGTACGACGCGCGGCTGGTACAACGCCGAGTGCCCCGAAAAAGGCTATTTGCCCGCCTATGACCGCGACACGACGAATTGGTTCAAAGGGCGCGAGAACACGTGGAAATTTTTCAAAGAGCGCGAATGGATCTTGGGCGGTTATCAGTGGATCGCTTTCGAACATCGCGGCGAGGCGGTTTGGCCGCGTGTTTGTTCGCAGTCGGGCGCCATCGACTTGTATTTGCAGAAGAAAGACGCCTTTTATCAAAACCTATCTCTTTGGACCGACGCCGACAAAAAGCCGATGATTCATCTGTTGCCTCATTGGAATTTCGCGGGGCGTGAGAGCGAAAAAATCGCGGTTTGGGCGTATACCAACTGTGAGCGTGCCGAACTGTATTTGAACGGCGAAAGTCTCGGCACAAAAGATGTCGAGCGTTACGGACACGCCGAATGGGTCGTACCGTATACGGCGGGCGAGATCACCGTGAAAGGATATCTCGGAGATAAAGTCGTTTGCACCGATACGCGCAAGACAGCCGGAAAAGCGACGGCTTTGAAACTGCGGGTCGACAATCGCGATATTTGCGCAAACGGTCGGGATATTGCCGTTGTTACCTGCTATTGCGTGGACGAAAACGGCGTGGAAGTGCCCGATGCTTGCCCGACGGTAAGCTTTTATACCAACGGGCGCGGACGGGTGGTCGGAACCGGTTCAAGTGTATCGGATCATACCCCCGTAAACGCCACCGAACGAAAAATGTATGCGGGACGTATCACCGCCGCTGTCAGAGTCGGCAAAACGGCGGGAGAATTACGAATATATGCCGAGGCGGACGGCTTGACGAGCGCGTCGGTTGCCGTCGAACCAAACGAAAAATCGCAAGAAAGGAACGAACCTATCTTATGA
>CAYNXA010000307.1:0-2549 GCA_964401015.1 uncultured Oscillospiraceae bacterium | reverse complement strand
CCCCACGAACAGTGGGCGGCGGTTGACGAAAACTACCGCATCAGCAACATGGGGAGATGGTACTCGGAAAGGAAAGGCAGACTACTCAAGCAGGAGCCGAACTCTTCCGGATATATGCGAGCAACAACGTGCGATGACCACAGAGTCAAGCACAGACTAACACACATCAAGGTGATTGAAGTGTTCGGTGACTGCAAGGGCAAACGGCTCCCGGAAGGAATCACCAGCCTGCGAGAGTTAGGACTGAGCATAGATCACCTTGACCGAAACAAGCGGAACAACCGACAGAGCAATCTCGAGATTGTAACGCACCAAGAAAACTGCCTAAGAAAATTTATAAAAGGAGAATAAAAATCATGGCAAATAACGATGTAAAAACCAAAGTAATCACCGGAGTCGTAAGACTTTCCTACGTGCATGTTTATGCACCCCACGCAGCAAACGAAGGCGCTGACGAGAAGTACAGCGTATCGGTTATCATTCCTAAGTCCGACAAGGCAACTATCTCGAAGATCAACGCAGCCATCAAGGCCGCAACCGAGAAGGGCAAGACCGACAAATGGGGCGGCAAAGTTCCCGCCAACCTTAAGCTCCCGCTCAGAGACGGAGACGAAGACCGTGGCGAAGACGAAGCATACGCAGATAGCTACTTCATCAACTGCACCAGCAACAATCAGCCGGGAATGGTCGACTTGCAGTGCAACGAACTCATCGAACCCGATGCAATCTACAGCGGGGTATATGCGAGAGTTTCAATCAACTTCTACCCCTTCAACAAATCCGGCAATAAGGGGATCGCTGCCGGCTTGAATAACATCCAAAAGGTAAAAGACGGAGAAAGACTCGCCGGCGGTGCGAGTGCAGAATCCGACTTCAATGATGGCTTCGGTGACGATTTTGAAGTAGCAGATGACTTCATGGATTAACCCACAGAAAAGGCTACTGTTCATCGACATAGAGACCTACAGCGAAACAGACCTCAAGGAATGCGGTGTCTACCGTTACTGCGAAGATCCCGCATTCGAGGTCGACTTGCTCGGCTACGCTTACGGCGAAGAGAAGGTCAAGGTGCTTGACCTTCTCCAAGGCGAGCAGATACCGGAAGAACTGCTGAAAGACCTCACGAATCCGGACGTTATAAAGATAGCACACAATGCGAACTTTGAACGGACGTGTCTGACGAAATGGCTGGACACCGACATGGACCCGGCACAGTGGTACTGCACAGCGGTGAGAGCCGCAACGCTGGGACTTCCTCGCAGCCTTGAAGGAGTGGGCGAAGCCTTAGGACTTGCTGAAGACGAAAAGAAAATGGCGGTAGGAAAACGACTTATACAATACTTCGCTAAGCCTTGCGCACCGACAAAGACTAACGGAGGAAGAAGGCGGAACCTGCCACACCATGAGCCTGAGAAGTGGAAGATTTACAAAGACTACAACGGCAGAGACGTAGAGACGGAACGAACCATATTTTACAAGATGCAGGCATTCCCCGAAGTATCCGAAGAAGAGCATCGGCTGTGGGAATTAGACCAGAGAATGAATGCCGCAGGGGTGGAGATTGACGTGGACCTCGTCCAAGCCATCATCGGCTACTCGGAGCAGCACTCAGTCGAGCTGCAGGAAGAAGCAAAGCAAATCAGCCGACTGGAGAACCCTTCGAGCATTAAGCAGGCAATGCTGTGGCTCCGGCAGAACGGAGTCCCGGTGCAGAGCTTCAATAAGGACACGGTCGCAGACCTTGTCAAGACGGTAACCGACCCCGCCGTTTTACGGTTCCTGCAGATAAGACAGGAACTCGGCAAGACCTCGGTAACCAAGTACGATGCAATGAGCCGAGCAAGATGCGAAGATAACAAGGTGAGAGGGATGCTTCAATTCTACGGAGCGAACCGCACCGGCAGATGGGCAGGAAGAATCGTCCAGCTGCAAAACCTACCACAGAACAAACTAAACGACTTAGACCTTGCGAGGACGATAGTCAAGAACAAAGACTTTGAACTTCTGGAACTGCTCTACGACTCCACGATGGACGTGTTCAGCCAGCTGATCAGAACGGCATTCATAGCCGGAGACGGTAAGCTGTTCGCAGTAGCCGACTACTCGGCAATCGAGGCAAGAGTGATAGCGTGGCTCGCCGGAGAGGAATGGAGGCTCGATGCATTTAAGAACGGACAGGACATATACTGCGCATCGGCAAGTCAAATGTTCGGTGTGCCGGTCAAAAAGAACGGCATCAACGGACACCTGCGGAAGAAGGGAAAGGTCGCAGAACTCGCCTGCGGATACCAAGGCGGAATCGGCGCCATGAAGAGAATGGGCGGCGAAGACATGGGACTGACAGACGAAGAAATGCAGGAAATCGTGGACAACTGGCGAGCCAAGAGTCCGAAGATCGTAGAACTATGGGCAACCGCCGAAAGATGCGCCAAGGAAGCCATCCAGCACCCCGGAACGGTGCAGCGGTTCTCAAGAGGTCTGGCATTCAAGATGATAGGCCCGCACCTGTTCGCACGGTTACCGTCCGGGAGGCTTCTCTGCTACAACAA
>CAYNXA010000306.1:0-2560 GCA_964401015.1 uncultured Oscillospiraceae bacterium | reverse complement strand
CGAAACGGTCGATGCTATGGGATCTTTTTAGTCTTTTCCCCGCATACGCGGGGGTAATCCTCGTCTGCCTTTATGTCGCGCAGTTGAAGATCACTTTTCCCCGCATACGCGGGGGTAATCCGCTCTGGCAAAGGCACGCGGAGAGTCTGGGTTGCTTTTCCCCGCATACGCGGGGGTAATCCTCTGTTTGAAATCGACCGGCAAATCAGCGAGTGCTTTTCCCCGCATACGCGGGGGTAATCCCTGGGGCAACGGTGGCTTTGGTGCTGGCACCACCTTTTCCCCGCATACGCGGGGGTAATCCCAATTACCCGGACGAAACACCTTTACTGATTGACTTTTCCCCGCATACGCGGGGGTAATCCTTTTATGTTTGCATTTTTTGCAGCAGATCTGCACTTTTCCCCGCATACGCGGGGGTAATCCCCGAAATCCTTGCCCAGCTGGCAGAAGAAGCAGCTTTTCCCCGCATACGCGGGGGTAATCCTTTTTCAAGCATGGAGGTCGATAAACCGTTATCCTTTTCCCCGCATACGCGGGGGTAATCCCGACCTTCTCGTGCGCATCATCCATCAGGATGACTTTTCCCCGCATACGCGGGGGTAATCCTTCGAGCCACTGCCCTTGCAATGCGCTTTCGAGCTTTTCCCCGCATACGCGGGGGTAATCCCTCTTCAGCGTTGAGAATCTTCATAATGTTTACCTTTTCCCCGCATACGCGGGGGTAATCCTCAGCGAGTGCGTTGATTTTGAGACCGGTGAAACTTTTCCCCGCATACGCGGGGGTAATCCTTGTGGCAACACCTGCGGTGGTTGCTGCAACTACTTTTCCCCGCATACGCGGGGGTAATCCCAAGTATAGAGCCGCAATTTTCTTCAAAGGGAACTTTTCCCCGCATACGCGGGGGTAATCCTTGACAACCCCATTCATACGGGCTTTTACGGAACTTTTCCCCGCATACGCGGGGGTAATCCTACAACGCCGACCGACGAAAGCCGGACGGCAAGCTTTTCCCCGCATACGCGGGGGTGATCCGACACCATAGCGCCCGCCGCCGCTATGGGGGATCTTTTCCCCGCATACGCGGGGGTGATCCTGGCACCGATCAGGGGCACTTTGTTCATATTAGCTTTTCCCCGCATACGCGGGGGTGATCCCCCATACCGTTTGCCAAACCGCTGAAAGTAGCGCTTTTCCCCGCATACGCGGGGGTGATCCCTTCAACGCGCCGCCGACCGTCACGGCATCCACCTTTTCCCCGCATACGCGGGGGTGATCCCTCTTGCGCATACCGCGTACAAGACCCCGGCCGCTTTTCCCCGCATACGCGGGGGTGATCCTTGAAGGGCAACGGCACAGAATAGCAAAGGAGTCTTTTCCCCGCATACGCGGGGGTGATCCCAACTTTTTGCGTGCACAGTCCTTGCACGCAGGCTTTTCCCCGCATACGCGGGGGTGATCCTACTGTCTGCTGCTCCTACGCCCTCGTCTCCTTCTTTTCCCCGCATACGCGGGGGTGATCCCCAGGGCATCCTGCACGAACTTTTTTGCAAACGCTTTTCCCCGCATACGCGGGGGTGATCCGTGGCTTGAGCTGTTTGGCGGTGCGGATGAGGACTTTTCCCCGCATACGCGGGGGTGATCCTAAATCTTTCCGGTGGTTTGCGCATTGCCCCATCTTTTCCCCGCATACGCGGGGGTGATCCTGTACTGCAACATTTCCACCAGTACCAACAACGCTTTTCCCCGCATACGCGGGGGTGATCCTGGCTAAAAAGACTACCACCACGACCGCCCACGCTTTTCCCCGCATACGCGGGGGTGATCCTCGTGGATCCGGGCAATTTTAGAAAGGAGACCTCTTTTCCCCGCATACGCGGGGGTGATCCCAAAACCACGCGTTGCATGCCTCTGTACAGTGTCTTTTCCCCGCATACGCGGGGGTGATCCGCGGGTATACCCGGCCTTGCGGGCGGCGGCTTTCTTTTCCCCGCATACGCGGGGGTGATCCTTTTTTTGTGCGGTGCGGACGGTCTCCACCATGCTTTTCCCCGCATACGCGGGGGTGATCCCGCCCCGAAAGTCGTTTCAACGCGTTCCGCGTACTTTTCCCCGCATACGCGGGGGTGATCCTATCGCGTTGTATCGTGCTATTACAAACGCGGCCTTTTCCCCGCATACGCGGGGGTGATCCCGGGGGGCGGTTGAAAATCGGGAAGCCGTTCTGCTTTTCCCCGCATACGCGGGGGTGATCCTATGTACCGTGCTAAACAGCAATTACACCACTTCTTTTCCCCGCATACGCGGGGGTGATCCCTACACCCACAGTCCGGATTGCTCACAGGGTTTCTTTTCCCCGCATACGCGGGGGTGATCCGTAACGAACGGAAACAAGACGGCAAAACAGGAACTTTTCCCCGCATACGCGGGGGTGATCCCCAGCTCCGACAGGCTTTTCAGGTACAGAGATTCTTTTCCCCGCATACGCGGGGGTGATCCCGTTATCTTTTCGCGCATCGACCATTAACTGATCTTTTCCCCGCATACGCGGGGGTGATC
>CAYNXA010000305.1:0-2562 GCA_964401015.1 uncultured Oscillospiraceae bacterium | reverse complement strand
TTTGTTTAATTTAGAAAAAATGCAAAAATCATCTTGACAAATTCGTTCCCGAAGGAACGGAATACAGAGCAAAGACAACGGCAAGATCAAAAATGGTCTTGCCGTTAATTTATCTTTGGAGTATAATTTTATGGTACTTGATAACAAGCATTAATATTTCCGTTGAAATCTGACGATTTTTTAGGCATTTGACCACCACCCCAAATGCGAACCCCTTGCTAATACCCGTCTGATCGGAGGAGTAAAAACAGCGTAAAATTAGCAGGGATTTCCCAATACAGCACAACTCAAAAAATGCGAAAAAGCCTTGAAAATAAAGGATTATCAGGCATCGGGAGTGACCTCAAAGCTGCGTTTCGGTGTCACTCCTAAGCGATAGGGCGCCGGTTAGAGTCCGTCCGGGGGTGCCAAAAAATTCCGTCCGAGGACGGAATTTTTTGTCTTATTCACCATTCATTCTTTGCTATTCGGTTTTCGTTATTCATTCCGCATTCTTCCTTTTGTTGACTTCAACCGTATGATTTTCGGTCATTTTTCGCCGCAAACCGTTCTTTTTTCCCTTCTTTTCTCGGTTGACAACCGTTTCGGTCTGTGGTATACTTATACTAAAGAATTGTATCGTATCACGATGACAAAAAGGAGCGAATACTATGAAAATTTTACTTACCGGCGGTGCCGGTTTTATCGGTTCGCATACGGCAATCGAACTTTTGGCTTGCGGTCATGAGGTCATTATTGCCGACGATTTTTCCAATTCCAGTCCCGCGGTTATCGAACGCATCGAAAAAATTTCGGGAAAATCGGTAAAAGTATACAACATCGACGTATGCGACGAAACCTTATGCGACGATATGTTCCAAGTGGAAAAGTTCGACGCCGTTATTCACTTTGCCGGTTACAAAGCGGTCGGCGAGTCGTGCTTGAAGCCGCTTATGTACTACCGCAACAACCTCGATTCGACTTTAACCCTTTTGGAAGTGATGGCGAAGCACAACGCTCACAACTTTGTATTCAGCTCGTCCGCAACCGTATACGGCGTGCCCGAAAAGGTGCCGTTGACCGAAGATATGCCCACGGGCTGTACCAATCCTTACGGTTGGACCAAATATATGATCGAACGTATCCTTACCGACACGGCAAATGCCAATCCCGATCTTTCGGTCGTATTGCTTCGTTACTTCAATCCGATCGGGGCACATGAAAGTGGGCTTATCGGCGAAGCACCCAACGGCATTCCGAACAATCTTATGCCGTACATTTCGCAAGTTGCCATCGGCAAGCGCGAGCGCTTGAGCGTATACGGAAACGACTATGCCACACACGACGGCACGGGTGTACGTGATTATATTCACGTAGTCGACCTTGCGAAAGGACACGTTGCCGCCATCAATTACGCCGCCAAACACAAGGGCACGGAAGTCGTAAACCTCGGTACGGGTGTCGGTTACAGCGTTTTGGACATTGTAAAATCGTTCGAACGGGTAAACAACATTACCATTCCGTACGTTATTACGGCGCGCCGTCCCGGCGACATTGCCGAATGTTATGCCGACCCGCAAAAGGCACTGAACCTTTTGGGCTGGAAAGCCGAAAAGAACATCGACGATATGTGTCGTGACAGCTGGAACTGGCAACAAAAAAATCCGAACGGCTACGACGCATAAAAGGTGTAACCGCTTCGGAAAACTTTATTCGAAGTAAGGTTCGGCAGCCGAAATTTTCGAACTTTCGAAATTTTCAAAGGAATATACCCACGCAACCTTTTCCCAATAAGCAAAGAAAGACCGTTCGGGCATGAAATAAACCCGTGCGGTCTTTTTGTTTTCTTTTCGGCATGCGCGAAGCGCGAAAGGGGGTGTCGTCCGCGATAGCTTTCTTTTTTCTTTTGCCGACATCGAACGCGCGAGGGGGAAAACGCCGTTAAAAACGTGCGGCAGCACGTTTAGGTGTTGTCCCCCTGACGAAATGCACGACAGTCTGCCCGACACCGAATGCGACCTTGTCATTTTGACAGAACCGCGCGTATCCTTTTTTCGGCGTGCGCTTTTTGCGTCAATGAATGAGACAAACAAAGCTTACACGTTCATGATCACTGGCAGGATCATCGGTTTACGTTTGGTCTTACCGTAAAGATAATCGGTCAATTCGTCCTTGACTTTGGCTTTGATGGCGTTCCATTCTTTCATTTTCTTGTCAAGGCAGGCTTGCAAGGTATCGCGTGCGATACTGCGAACCTCGTCCATCAATTCTTCGGCTTCACGCACATACACAAATCCACGCGAAACGATATCGGGACCCGAAACGATCTCACCCGAATCGATATCGACCGCCGCCACAACAACGATCAAACCGTCGAGTGCCAAATGACGACGATCGCGCAACACGATATTGCCGACATCGCCGACGCCGAAGCCGTCGACCAGCACTTTTCCTGCCGCTACCGAGCTGACTACTTCCATTTTTTCTTCTGAAATTTCTATCACTTTGCCCAATTCGGGAATCAAAATATGCGACGGATCCTCGCCGACTTCTTTGGCTAGCTCGTAATGCGCTTTCAAATGC
>CAYNXA010000304.1:0-2566 GCA_964401015.1 uncultured Oscillospiraceae bacterium | reverse complement strand
CCATTTATATGTTGACCTCTTGTTTCTATTTCATTGCCTTTTTCGCCGCCGAAGCGGAAAACAAGGCCGATTACGGAGCCATCGAGCTGTTTTTGAATTCGTTGCTCTTTGCCTTTTTGACGGCATTGGTCTTTTCGATCTTCGGTTCGATCAAGAAAATTCCCGCCGCCCTTCGTTACGCTGCGGAATTTGTTTTAAGCTACGGTGCGTTCTACTTTTCGCTCTTTTCTCTCACCGAAAACTCGAAAAATTTCCCCGCACTTTTTGCCATGTCGACAGTTTTCGTCGTAATCTATGCCATCGGAAGCGCCGTCGTTCTCGGTTTTTCGAAAAAAGAAAACGCCGAAAAGAGTGCAAAGGAATACCGTTCGATCTACGAGGACGCGTCGTCCGACAACAACTGATCGTTTCGTCGGCGAAAAGCGCCGACATTTACGGAATATAACGTAATAAGCGAAATATAGGAGACTATTTTGAGTACAGTAAAATTGGTTGCCCCCTGTCTTTTCGGATTGGAAAAAGCGGTGGGGGAAGAAATCGATGCGCTCGGCTACCGTCGGCGCGAAACGATCGACGGTCGTGTTTATTTTGAGGGACCGCCCTCGGCAATCGTCCGCTCCAATCTTTGGTTGCGGTGTGCGGAGCGGGTCTTGATCGAGATGGCAAGCTTTGAGGCGCGCACTTTTACCGAGCTTTTCGACGGCGTAAAGAAAATTCCGTGGGAGCGTTTTATCGGCGAAAAAGATGCGTTTCCCGTCAAAGGACATTCGATAAAATCCGATCTTTACAGTCTGCCCGACTGTCAGAAAATCATCAAAAAAGCAATCGTCGAGCGGCTGAAAGAAGCGTATTCGGTTTCTTGGTTTGAAGAAACCGGCGTAAAATATCAAATCGAATTTTTCCTGCTCAACAACCGTGCGACGATCATGATCGACACCACCGGTGTTCCGCTTCACAAGCGCGGCTACCGAACCGAAGCCAATCTTGCGCCGATTCGCGAAACGCTTGCCGCCGCCATGGTAAAATTGGCGCGCCCGCGCGAAAACGTTGTTTTGTGGGACCCTTTTTGCGGCTCCGGCACCATTCCGATCGAAGCGGCACTGATCATGACCAACACCGCACCGGGACTGAACCGATCGTTTGCCGCCGAAATTTTCCCGTGGTTGCCTCGCCGCCTTTGGGACGAAGCACGCGAAGAAGCCCGCAACGCACGGAAGCTCGACACCGAATTTCGTGCCATCGCTACCGACATCGACCCCGAAACGGTGGAAATTGCCCGCGACAACATTCGTCGGGCGGGTATGTGGGATTATATCAACTGTTTTCTCAAAGACGCGCTGACTATCCGACGTGACGACAAACGTACGACCATCGTCTGCAACCCGCCCTACGGTGAGCGCATGGACAGTATCCAATCGGCTCAAAGCCTGTATCGAAAAATGGGAAAGGTATTTCCCAAACTTTCGCCGTGGCAGATCTATATCATCACTTCGGAAGAAGATTTCGAAACGCTTTACGGACAGCGCGCCGACAAAGTTCGCCGTCTGTATAACGGCATGATACGCTGTAATTATTATCAGTTTTTCAAGCCGAAAGACGATAAAAAACCCGCTTTTTCCAAAAAGGACGCTCCAAACGGCAAGGGCACCAAAAACGACAAGGACAAACTATGAACGGTATCATCAATCTCTATAAACCGAGCGGCTATACCTCACATGACGCGGTTGCCCGCATAAAACGCTTTTACGGAACGCGGCGTGTCGGACATGCGGGAACCCTCGATCCGATGGCGTGCGGCGTACTCCCGATTTTGATCGGCTCGGCATGTGCCGCACAAGACTATTTGATGAACCACGACAAGGTTTATCTCGCCGGTATGCGCTTCGGCGTTACTACCGATACGGGTGACATCACCGGTTCGGTGCTGAGCGAAAAAGCGGTCGCCCTGTCGACCGAGGAAGTGGCGGCGGTTTTGACACGCTTTGTCGGAAAACAGCAACAAATCCCGCCCATGTATTCGGCTATCAAAATCGGCGGTCAAAAATTATACGACCTTGCCCGTAAGGGCGTCACCGTCGAACGAAAAGCCCGCGAGATCGAAATTTACGGTCTTTCACTCGTAAAAGCCGAAGGTCCGCAAGATTTTCTCGTTAAAGTCACCTGCTCCAAAGGCACCTACGTTCGCACGCTGTGCGAGGATATCGGGGATACCCTTGGGTGCGGCGGTACGCTTTTTTCTTTGGAACGCCTTTCGTGCGGATCGTTCGAAAAACAAAAAACGGTTACGATCGAACAATTGCAAGAGCTATACGAAAAGGGCGATACGATGGGACTCGAAGCACTTTTGACACCCGTCGAAGCGGTTTTCGGTGATTGCCCGCTTCTATCGCTTTCGCCGTTTTACGCGCATCTTTGCAAAAACGGTTGTGAGATTTATTTGAAAAAGTTGCCGCGTGCCGCGCAAGATTTTCCCGAGGGTGCGCTCGTTCGTCTGTACGATGAATCGCACACATTTTTCGCGCTCGGCAAAGTCCTGTTCTTCCCCGACGGACTTGCCGTCAAAGGC
>CAYNXA010000303.1:0-2569 GCA_964401015.1 uncultured Oscillospiraceae bacterium | reverse complement strand
TGAGCGAAAAAAGCAACGATTCTTGTAAAAGAAGATTTTGTTTCGTTGCCGAAAACGGATTTTGATTCTGCAAATATCGCTGTCCTTTTCGTGTAGCAAGAGGCAGTTGCTAAAATCGCGAACGACGTTGTTTCGGTTTTACTCATGCATTGATTGGCAAATGCGTTTTGCACCAATGCAGGGCTTGTTAAGGGGACGGAACAGCCCCCTTAACGCTTCTTTCTTTTCGGTTGCCTTTTCTTTCTCGCAATAAAGAAAAGGAACACTTTACTTCCCGCTTTATAAAAGCGGCAAGGTCTTGCTTTCGGAAAGCAACAAAAAAGCAAGCTTTCCCCAAAAAGAGAAAGCTTGCCGGACCTTACCGCAATTGAAGCCCCGTTTTCTTTTCGACCTCGTCGACATCGACTTTCAAGAAAACCGACACGCCTTTTTCCTGCATGGTAACGCCATACAGGCGATCGGCAGATTCCATACTGCCGCGGCGATGGGTGATAACGATAAACTGTGTTTCTTTGCTGTGACGGCGCAGATATTCGCCGAAACGAATTACGTTTACGTCATCGAGTGCCGCTTCGATTTCGTCGAAGATATAAAACGGCGCGGGATTGACGTTCAAAATGGCGAAATACAGCGCGATAGCGGTAAATGCCTGTTCGCCGCCCGAAAGGAGCGAAATGCTCTTGACCATTTTGCCCGGCGGTTGCACATTGATCTCAATGCCCGATTCGAGCACATTTTCCTCATCGGAAATAACGATCGACGCATTGCCGCCTCCGAACAATTCGGTAAACACTTTTCCGAATTGGATATTGATTTTTTCGACCGTTTCGTTAAACAAGCGTTTCATATCCGATTCCAGCCGCTTGATAACATTTTCAAGACTGCGTCCCGACGCTTCGAGATCGGCAATTTGATTCGACATAAACTCATAGCGTTCTTTGGTTTCGCGATATTCTTCGACGGCATTGACATTAACACTGCCCAACGCACGAATTTTGGCGCGCACCGAAGCAAGTTCGGTATTGGATTCGCGAGTAGGTTTGGGATAATTGAGCGCCGCCGCGTCGGTATAGGTCAATTCGTATTCTTCCCAAAGTTTGGCGGTCAACGTATCGTATTCCTTACGACGTTCTTCCAACACGCTTTCGCAACGGGTCAGCTCACGGAAATACACTTCTTTGTCGCGGGCAATATCGTTTTGCATCGTACGCAAGTCGGAAATTTGTTTTTCCAGCTTTTGCAGATCCTCGCGCAAACTTTCAAACGACGCTTTTTTGTCGGCAATTTGTTCGGACAGACGTTCCATATCCTCGCCGCCGTGTTCAAGTGCTTCGCGAATTTCCGCAAGTCGTTCGACCAGTTCATTCTTTTCGGCGAACAAGCCCGCGATTTTTTCTTCGACTTCTTCGAAACGCGTTTCGGCTTCTTTGCACGCCGCAAGGGCGTTTTCGCGATCTTTTCCCGCCGTATACCGAAGCATTTGCGCGTTCTTTTGTTCTTCTTCCGCGCGATCGGCAAGACGTTCCAACTCGTCGTATTCGTCGGTTGCCCGTTTTACGTTTGCCGTGATCTCTTCTTTTTGCCCATTCAACCGCTCCCGCTCGGCGGCAAGCGCGGAAAGTCGTTCCGCGTCATTTCCGTTCTCGGACAATTGTGCTTTTGCGTGTTCCCCGCGTTTGCGACAGGTTTCGGCGTGTTCGCTGTGACGGGCAATATCGCCGTCGCAACGGTAAATTTCGCTCTTACAACCGTCCAGATCGTTGCGAAGCGCTTCGACAAACTGTTGTGCTTCGGCTTTTTCTTCGGAAAGTTCTTTCAGACGCGCCGTCAGCTTGCGCGCCGAAGTAAGATACTCCTCGATTTGTGCATGCAACGCTTCGATATCGGCACCGCGCGAAAGCGCACCCGACCGAACGGCGGCGGAACCGCCGGTATACGAACCGCCCGCATTGATCAGCTGACCGTCAAGCGTTACGATACGATAACGGAAGCGATACTTTCGTGCGATCGCCGACGCATGATCGATATTTTCGGCAACTACCGTGCGACCGAGCAAAAATTCGGCGGCGGAAGTATATTTTTTATCGCAATGTACCAATTTCGAAGCGATTCCGACAAAACCGCTTTCCTTTTGAAGTCCCGGTTCATCGATCGGGTTGGCACGAATCGAAGTCAACGGAAGAAAAGTCGCACGTCCGGCATTTCGATCTTTCAAAAAGCGAATGGCGTTCTTGGCGCTGTCTTCGTTTTCCACGATGATATTGGTCACCGCCGCGCCGAGTGCCGTTTCGATTGCCGTCACATATTCGCCCGATACGGTGATCAACGCCGACACGGGACCGCAAATGCCCGAAAGGGTGTCGGTCGCATTCATGACCGCCTTGACACTGCCCGGAAAGCCCTCCAGCAAACGGTCCATACGTTCCAGCGTTTCTTTTCGCTGAACGGCGGCGGCATATTTTGCCGCGATATCGTTCTTTTGTTTCAAGAGTTCTTCTTGTTTGGTCGCGATTTCCGACAGCTTTTTTTCTTCCTCGGCAAGGCTGTCGGCAAGGTCACGGCGTTCGTT
>CAYNXA010000302.1:0-2569 GCA_964401015.1 uncultured Oscillospiraceae bacterium | reverse complement strand
TCTGTATGATGCGACCGAAGGGTGTGTAAAGGTCGGCGGCGTTGACGTGCGCGATTACGATCTCGATACGCTTCGCGGCTCGGTTGCGATGGTTTTGCAAAAGAATCTTCTCTTTTCGGGTACGATCAAGGAAAACCTTCGTTGGGGCAACGAAAACGCCACCGACGAAGAAATTCGAGAGGCATGTCGCCTTTCGTGTGCCGATGAATTCGTTTCGTCTTTTCCCGACGGTTACGATACCTACATCGAACAGGGCGGTACCAATGTGTCGGGCGGTCAAAAGCAGCGTCTTTGTATCGCACGCGCTCTGCTTAAAAAACCGAAAATTTTGATTTTGGACGATTCGACCAGCGCCGTCGATACCAAAACCGACGCGCAGATCCGCGCGGGATTCCGTACCTACATTCCCGAAACTACCAAAATCATCATCGCGCAGCGAATCGCTTCGGTACAGGATGCCGATACGATATTGGTTATGAATAACGGTGCGGTGGAAGCGGTCGGTACACACGAGCAGCTTTTGCGTACCAATGCGATCTATCGCGAAGTATACGAACAGCAAACGAACGGAGGTGACGGTGACCATGAGTAAGCAAAACATAAAAGGCGCAAAACCGTCGCTGAATGTGGGCACGCTCAAACGAGTTCTGTCGCTTTTGTTCAAGAATTATCCCGTCATGGTGCCGGTGACGATCGGCTGTATTTTGCTTTCGGCGCTCGCTTCGGCGGTGCCCGCCGTATTCACCCAAAAGGTTTTGGCGGTTATCACGTCGTATACCGAAAGCGGCAATTTGGATTGGGCGACCGCCAAAACCGAGATCGTTCCCATGATATTGGTCTTGGTGGCACTGTATACCGTTTCCATGCTGCTTATCACCCTCTATACGCAGTTTATGGCATATATTACGCAGGGTTTTCTCGACAAAATGCGGTGCAGTATGTTCGACGGTATGCAAAACCTTCCCATCCGTTATTTCGATACCCATAAGCACGGCGATATCATGAGCTATTACACCAACGACATCGACACGCTTCGGCAGTTGGTGTCGCAAGCGTTCCCGTCCTTGCTTCAGGCAAGTACCATTTCGATCTCGGTATTGTGTATCATGCTTTGGTACAGTATTCCGCTGACGCTTTTGGTTTTGGTGGGCGTTGTCTTTATGGTGTTCGTATCGGGAAAAATCGGCGGCGGCTCGGCAAAATATTTTATTCGTCAGCAAAAAACGATTGCAAGTACCGAAGCGTTTATCCAAGAAATGATGAACGGTCAAAAGGTCATCAAGGTATTCAGTCACGAAAAAGAAGCGCAAGCCGATTTCGATAAGGTAAACGATACCTTGTTTGAGGACAGCTACAAGGCACACGCCTATGCCAACGCGCTCGGTCCGATCATTACGAATATCGGTAACGTTTTGTATGTGGTCTGCGCCATGATCGGCGGCTTACTGCTCTTGTCCGATGCGCCCAATTTCAGCATTTCGGGGCGTGCGATCTTTACGATCGACATTATCGTGCCTTTTCTTAATATGACCAAGCAATTCACGGGTAACGTCAATCAGCTTTCCCAACAGATCAACTCGGTCGTTATGGGTATGGCGGGTGCTCAGCGTATTTTCGATCTGATGGACGAAAAGCCCGAACCCGACGACGGCTATGTTACCCTTGTCAATTGCCGTTACAACGACAAAGGTGAGATCGAAGAAACTGCCGAACGTACCGGTAAGTGGGCATGGAAACATCCCCACGGTGACGGCACGCTTACCTATACCCCTCTCACGGGCGACGTTCGTATGAACGAGGTGGATTTCGGCTACGAACCCGGCAAAGATGTTTTGCATGACGTGACCGTTTACGCGGAGCCCGGTCAGAAGGTTGCATTTGTCGGCGCGACCGGTGCAGGCAAAACGACCATCACCAATTTGATCAACCGCTTCTACGATATTGCCGACGGCAAAATTCGCTACGACGGCATCAACATCAACAAGATCAAAAAGTCGGATCTGCGTCGAAGCTTGGGCATCGTTTTGCAAGATACCAACCTCTTTACGGGAAGCGTGATGGACAATATCCGTTACGGCAGATTGGATGCAACCGATGAAGAATGTATCGCGGCGGCACGTCTTGCCGGTGCCGATGATTTCGTTACGCGCCTTCCGCACGGCTACGACACCTTGCTGACCAACAACGGCGCCAATCTTTCGCAAGGACAGCGCCAGTTGATCGCCATTGCCCGTGCGGCGGTTGCCGACCCGCCGGTTATGATTCTCGACGAGGCAACTTCGTCGATCGATACCCGTACCGAAGCGATTGTACAGCGCGGCATGGATCAACTCATGGAAGGACGCACGGTGTTTGTTATTGCCCACCGTCTTTCCACCATTATGAATTCGGATGTCATTATGGTATTGGATCACGGTCGTATTATCGAACGCGGCAACCATGAAAAATTGATTGCCGAAAAGGGAACGTACTATCAGCTCTATACCGGCGCATTCGAATTGGAATAAAAACAAAATAAGAAAGAATAAAGGCTCTGTCAAAGAAATACGGCAGAGCCTTTGGAATAAGG
>CAYNXA010000301.1:0-2571 GCA_964401015.1 uncultured Oscillospiraceae bacterium | reverse complement strand
ACACGGGCTGCCAGCAGGGAAAATACTCCGCCAGATGAGCTTTTCAAACGGACTGATTTTTCATTAGCCTGAACAGCATAAGCCGGAAGGATCTCCGGCTCCGCGCCCTTTTCCTTCAAAACAGGACAGGCGTGCGCACAGGCTCCGCAGCTGACGCAGATAGAAGAGTTGACCTCCGGGAAAGAAAACCCATACTCGTCCGGCTTCATTTCAATGCAGTTTTTGGGGCAAGCTGCCATACAAGCTGTGCAGCCGGTACATTTTGAGTGATCTTTCAGTGCGATCAAGATGTCTCCACCTTTCTGTGTGTAAGCTTTTGAACTGTGCGTATAACTAACGATTTTTCGTAGTCGTTCATGCCCCAAACCCACATGGAAAGGGCATACGTCAATACAAGACCTGTTCCGGTAATAAGGAACACGAGCGGATCAAACGGATCCGTCATTGCCATGCAGGCCGCGCAATACAGCGCCGGTAAAATTGCTCCTCGGGCCAAGCTACTCATGCCGAGCCAAAAAGCTTTCATATTCAATCCGAGGTGCGTGTGATAATACCAGTTCATCACAAAGCCATTGGCCGCGACCAGTGAGATCGCCGTACCGGCTGCAGTTCCGACCGCCCCATAGCGAGAGACTAACAACAAACTGATGCAAACGTTGATAGCTGCCATCCCGGCATAGATAACAGAACGGAACTGGTGCTTATTCATAGCCCGTTGGATCTCCAGGCCGATATTTTGCACCAGTGGAATAATGACCGGCACGATCAGAAGCAGCATAACGGGATAGGACTCTAAATAGGCCACGTCACCGCCGAGCCAATAGAGAAATGGACGGCCCAGCATGGTAAGTCCCATCAGCAGCAAAAGAAGAAGTAATCCCTGTATTCTGCCGACGCGAATCATCAGGGCAAGAAGCTGATTCGTTACATTCTTCTTTTCCGCAACGATCCGATTGATCCTCGGGGCAAATACAGAAGAGATGGACGTCGAAAAGCTTAAATACAGATGGTTCATTCGGCTTGCAAGACCATATACCGCAACGGTAGTCGTGCCCCAGAATCGTCCCAACAGGATGCTGTCCACGCTCCAGTTGACCTGATCGATGATCTGGTTGAGGAAAACGAAAAAGGAAAACGCATAGATCTCCTTCAAAAGGCTCCATTGCAGGCCACGGAAGGATACCTGCATATGTAATCTGCGAAAGCAAAACCAGATATTCAGAGCCAGCGTAGTTCCCGTCAGCGCCAGCGTTGCCAGCACCAGAGACAATGAACCAAATCCCAGAAGCAGCAACGGAAAGGAGAGGAATGGGTTGAGCACATTAGAGGCGATCGTCAGCAGACGCTGGAAGAGATACTGTTCATGCGCCGATACATAGGAGGTAAATACACTATTTAAAATCGAACCTGCCATGCTGATCGACATCAGGATCACGAGAACTTTTGCTGTACCGACTTCACCTTGGCTGAGCTTGTCTCCAAAGGCCATTCTTACATTGCCGGATAAGGCCATCCCCGCCGCCAACGCAATAACTGCGATCACAGAAAACAGGATAAGGAACATGCCATTCAACTGCGCAACTTTTTTCTCTCCGCCCTCCGCTTTCTCCCTTGAGTAAAAGCGAAGATACGCGCCGCCAACACCAAAGGTCAGCAAGCCAAGATAGCTGACAACAGAATTGACCAGTGAATAGAGCCCATAGTCACTCTGCCCCAGAAGACGCAGCATAATGGGCGTATAGGCCAGCTCAACAAGGCTTTTCAGCGCAATGGAAAGGTAGGAGAGGAGAATGCCGGCTTTTATTTGATTGATTTTCATGGCCTCGCCACCTTATCCGTTATTCATTCAGCTTTACCATGACCGACTCTCCCAGTTTAGCTCAGGGGCCGCATTACGCAGGTATCTGATAAACAGTTCTTGCTCAGACTTGATCCGTACATATGCTTCACAGTAGTTGCAAGAAAACACCTGCTCGAAAGGCTTTTCTGTACTGGTTTGCCCTTCGATACCAAGAGTTCTCAAAAGCGTCTCAATACGATCACCCATATCTATGCCGCGCTGATAAGTTCGGCACGGGCGATCGAAAATAATCGAAAACACGGTTGCGTGAAAAGAATCTGTGCAAACGAGACTGGCATGATCAACCAGCCACAAAAAGCCGCTTGGCCCGACTTTGTACATCTCTGGTGCGGACAAGTCGCACAAGTTGTGGATTTTTAAACCGCGGCTATCAGCAAGGGCTTGAATTTCATCATGTACGGACTGGTCCTTTTCCCCTAAAAAATAGGTTAGGATATATCCTGAAGAATCATCGATCCCTGATACTCCAGTTTCGATATTCTGCCACTCTTCCCGGCTCAACATCAGTGTGGGGTCGATCAAAACAGCCGCATCTTTTCCCGTTAGCTGGCGAATCAGCTCTGCACCGCCTTGTTCACGGACAGAAAAGTGTTCAAAGGATCCAAGGTAATGGCGCATATAACTGCTTTGCTGTTCTGTGAGACTACTGATTCCGAAGCTCGGCGCAACCGGAACTTTTTGTTCTGGACGGGCAAAGTCCGCAAAGTCAT
>CAYNXA010000300.1:0-2573 GCA_964401015.1 uncultured Oscillospiraceae bacterium | reverse complement strand
ACTTTAAGAAGAACATTCAAGACGTTCCCGCCAAGGTTCTCGGCATCGAATACGATCCCAACAGAACCGCTTACATCGCCCTTCTTCAGTATGAAAACGGCGTTAAGACCTACAGCATCGCGCCCGTAGGTTTGAAAGTGGGCGACACCGTGCTCAACGGCAAAAATGCCGACATCAAGCCCGGTAACGTTCTTCTCATCAAGGACATTCCCGTCGGTACCCTTATTCATAACATCGAACTTCACCCCGGCAAGGGCGGACAGCTCGTTCGCAGCGCCGGCGCGGCAGCTCAGCTTATGGCAAAGGAAAACGGCGTTGCACAGGTAAGACTTCCTTCGGGCGAAGTTCGAATCATTCGTCTCGATTGCAAAGCTACCATCGGTCAGGTCGGTAATCTCGAACACGAGAACATCAACCTCGGTAAAGCCGGTAAGAAACGTCACCTCGGTATTCGTCCTACCGTTCGCGGTTCGGTAATGAACCCCTGCGACCACCCGCACGGTGGTGGTGAAGGTCGCGCACCGATCGGTCGTCCTTCGCCAGTTACTCCTTGGGGTAAGCCTACCATGGGCTACAAGACCCGTAACAAGAAGAACCCGACCAACAAGTTCATTATCAAGCGCAGAAACGATAAATAATCGAATTTATTCAGAAGGAGGCACAAGCTATGAGCAGAAGCGTAAAAAAGGGTCCCTATGTCGAAGCCAAGCTTTTCGCACGTATCGAAGCCATGAATGCGGCAGGCGAAAAAAAGGTTCTCAAGACTTGGTCCAGAGCTTCCACGATTTTCCCGCAGTTCGTCGGACATACAATCGCAGTGCATGACGGCAGAAAGCATGTACCGGTTTATGTGACCGAAGATATGGTAGGTCACAAGTTGGGCGAATTCGCTCCCACAAGAACCTTCAAAGGACACGCAGGTTCCAAATCTAACTAATCAAGCAAAACGCATAACGATCCGTTCGCGTTCTTTTGCGACGGAAAGATTTTGCGAAAGGAGGAAATTTCACGATGGAAGCAATCGCTTATTTGAATGATTTAAGAATTTCACCCCGTAAAGTAAAAATCGTTCTCGATCTTATCAGAGGCAAAGACGTAACCATGGCAATGGCCATTCTCAAGAATACGCCCAAGGCTGCTTCTGAACCGGTTCTCAAGCTGCTCAATTCCGCAGTTGCAAATGCCGAAAACAACAACCACATGGACGTAACTAAGCTCTACGTTTCGAAGGTTTTCGTTACCCCCGGCAGAACCGCAAAGAGAATTATGCCCCGCGCGCAGGGCAGAGCATTCCGCATTTTGAAGAGAAGCTCGCACATTACCCTCGCCGTAGCGGAAAAAGAATAAAAAACAATGCTTTAAGTAAGGAGGCAGTAACGGAGTTATGGGTCAGAAAGTTAATCCGCACGGACTTCGCGTCGGTGTAATTAAAGACTGGGATTCCAGATGGTTCGTTAAAGATGAAGTATTTGGAGACACTCTCGTAGCAGACTACAAGCTCAGAACATGGCTTAAGAAAAAGCTTCGCGACGCCGGCGTTCCCACCATCGAAATCGAACGCGACAGCGCAAAGGTTAAGGTTATTATTCACTGTGCCAAGCCCGGCATGATCATCGGCAAGGGCGGCACCGAAATCGAAAAGCTCAGAAAAGAGATCGAAGATTTCACGGGCAAGCCTTCGTCGGTAAACGTAATCGAAATCAAGCAACCCGATCTCAACGCACAATTGGTTGCCGAGAGCATCGCGCAACAGCTTGAAAAGCGTATCGCGTTCCGCCGTGCCATGAAACAAGCAATCGGTCGTACCATGCGTCTCGGCGCAAAGGGTATCAAGGTGAACCTCAGCGGTCGTCTCAACGGCGCCGAAATCGCCAGAACCGAACATTATCACGACGGTACCATTCCGCTTCAGACGATCCGTGCCGATATCGAATACGGTTTCGCCGAAGCCGACACCACCTACGGTAAGATCGGTGTCAAGGTTTGGATCTACAAGGGAGAGGTTCTTCCCGAAACCAACAGAATCAAAAAAGTGCCCTCTAAGGCAGAAGGAGGACGCCGCTGATGTTAATGCCGAAAAGAACAAAATTCAGACGTGTGCAAAGAGGCAGAATGAAAGGTAAGGCTACCCGCGGTAACTTTATCAGCAACGGTACCTACGGCCTTCAGGCTACCGAGCCCGGCTGGATCACAAGCAATCAAATCGAAGCAGCCCGTATCGCCATGACCCGTTATATCAAGCGTGGCGGTCAGGTTTGGATCAAAATATTCCCCGACAAGCCCGTAACCGAAAAGCCGGCTGAAACTCGAATGGGTTCCGGTAAAGGTTCGCCCGAGTATTGGGTAGCCGTTGTTAAGCCCGGTCGCGTTATGTTCGAAATGGACGGCGTTGCCGAGGACGTTGCGCGCGAAGCAATTCGTCTGGCTTCTCACAAGCTCCCGATCAAGTGCAAGTTTGTCAAGAAAGACGATCAGGAGGCGTAAACATTCATGAAAATCAATGAAATCAGAGAAAAAACCTCCGCTGAGCTTGAGACCCTTTTGAAGGAAAAGAAAGCCGAGCTTTTCAACCT
>CAYNXA010000299.1:0-2579 GCA_964401015.1 uncultured Oscillospiraceae bacterium | reverse complement strand
GTGTTTATGCCGCTCGGCATCATTATGCCGTTCGTCATTACGATATCACTCTGTTCTTTTATTGCCATATATTGCACCTATCCGACGATAAAACGCATCATGATCGACCCGTATTACAGCGAATCGGACGAGGAAAAAGGATCGGATGACGATGAACCGATTTTCACCGATCGCGGTTGAGCGAACAATCTGAAACAACGGCAACAAAAAAGCACCGTCGATATACGGCGGTGCTTTGAAACGAACAAAAACAGGTCAATCGTCCGAATGGTTCTTATGCGAGGTTTTTATATTCGCAAGCGGATTATTATCCGCCGCTTTTTGCATTTGCTCGTCACTGATATGTGTATAGATCTGTGTGGTCGAAAGGTCTTCGTGACCGAGAATGTCTTTGAGCACGCGAACATCGGTATGACCGTATTGGTACATAAGCGTTGCCGCCGTGTGGCGCAACTTGTGAACCGACATTTCACGGCCTTCAAGCCCTGCCTGTTTCAAGCGCTTGTAAACCATCGTTTGGATCATTTGCACGCTGAGACGGTTGCGGTTGCGCGAGATAAAAAGCGCGTCGCGGTCATTCGGTTTGATATCGGTCGGACGTACTTTCAAATAGGCTTGCAACGCATTACGGCAGGCATCGTTTAAGTAAACGACACGTTGTTTACTGCCCTTGCCGGTGACGGTGAGCTTTGTGATGGCGGGGTCGATGTCTTTGAGTGAAATGCCGGCAAGCTCGGACACACGCATACCGCAATTGAGAAACAAAGTCAGAATAGCATAATCACGGCGGTCGTTCGGCGGTGTGACACTGTTCAGCAGTTGTATCGACTCTTCAAGAGTCAGATACTTAGGCAGACTTTTCGGCTTTTTGGGCGATTCGAGCTTATCTGCCGGATTTTCGTCGATTTCGAAATTGTTTTTCAAAAACTTATAAAAATTCCGAATGGTACACAATTTGCGAGCACGTGCGGCACTTCCGTTTTGCAATTCCAGTTTCGTATACAACAGAAAATTATAAATATCTTTGCTTTTCACATTTCGCACATCTTCGTCGGTGCAATCGGAAATGGATATTTCGAGAATTTCCTTGTTGCGGTAACGTTCGGGGTATTTGCTTTTTACGACGTACCGAAAAAAATGACGCAAATCGTGGTAGTATTGAAAAACCGTTTTCTCGGAGCGCCCTTGGATCGTCCCTTTGTAAGATAAAAAATTCAGCACTGTCTGCGGCGCATCTTCATATAGCATATTCGTTTCACCTGCCGATTGGATATCTTCAAGGTAGAGTATAGCACATTCACGCGAAATTTTCAAGAATAAGAATCAATAAATTGTCAAATTGATAAAGGAGTAGTTTATGAAAACGTTGTTTCACGAAAAAGGCGGTTTGATCGGAAAGTATATCATAAATCAGATTGCCATGTCCCTTTTTGGATTTATGATGTCGGCGACGGCAGTGGCTATGGGACATGATTGGCTGTTGCCGTTTGGGTTGTTCGGACTGTTATTCTACTATTTTATTCTCTTCACATTTGTGTATGAGGACGGATTAAAAGACGCCTTACGCGTTGACGGCGGGCGCATGAAACGCGATCGGTTGCTTTCGTTGAAATATTGTTCGTTGGCGGCGATTCCCGCATTTGCGATTGCGTTATTGAATTTTCTTTTGCGCGCTTTCGGTAGCGGCAGAGCTGTTGCGGCAATTTATTCGGTATTGGATACGCTGACGCGCTTTTTCACATACGGTATGTATAACGCTCTCGACAACTATCTGTTTACTTCATCGTACGAAACCGCTCAAGCCGAAGTCACTCGGGCATATTTCAGCGCAAGCGGATTGTCGTTTGTTTGTTATACTGTATTGACGCTCCTTGTTTGTGTGATTGCCTACAACATGGGGTTGGCACAAACTCGATTGAATAAAAACGACAAAAAGAACGTCTGAACGCACGCCGATCGCACATAAAGTCGATCGCTTTTCCATATATTGGAAAGCGGGGGAGTGTGTTGTGCTTGAATCGCTGTAAAAAAAGAAGTGTTACCGTATATACGGTACACCTTTGCATTTTCGTACTTTGCTTCGTTTTGGTATCGTTGTCGGTTATCATCATATCTTTTCGCATGGATTCTCGTTCCGACCGACATTCTCGTTCGTTTGTCGTAACGATCGACGATGTCGATGATAGTGCCGATCCCATGAAAAAGGTTCGCTTGTACGTTGTTATCGATGCGGGACACGGCGGTGAGGACGGCGGTGCCGTTGCCGCAAACGGGCTGATTGAAAAAGATGTCAATTTGGACATTGCCCGTCGATTAAACGCATTGCTCTTATTGAGCGATTATCAGCCGATCTTGCTTCGCGACAACGACCGACTTTTGTACGAAGCGGGGCAGGAAACCCGCAAGAAATATTACGATATCACCAATCGTATCCGATATGCGTCGGATTATGAGCCGTCGATCGTTGTCAGTATTCACCAAAACAAATTTCCAATTCGAAAATATGCTGGCTTTCAGGTGTATTATTCGCCGAATCATACACAGAGTGCCGCTCTTGCCGAACACTTACAGAAAACGGT
>CAYNXA010000298.1:0-2599 GCA_964401015.1 uncultured Oscillospiraceae bacterium | reverse complement strand
TTTTCGGGTTGTAAAGGTACTTTTATTGCCATATTACTTAAAAAGTTTTTCCACAAAGCCGTTTTCAAGATCGGCAATGCAATACATATTATCAAGCACGTCAAAAGTTTCTTCAAGATTATGTTTTGCCGAATGCCAACCTTGTCCGTCTGTAAACCACACGAAGGCGAATCCGTCAATGTTTTTAGATTCTAATGCGATTGCTTTGTAACTGCGCGCCGTTTCGTTAAGCTTTGAACCTTGACTGGAATAAAAATTGGTCTCGATGGCGTAGACGGTTGCACCTTTTTGAATAACAAAATCGAAACGTTTCTTTGCCTTGCCTTGATTAGAGATAGAAGAAAGGTTCAAGTCCCATTTCTTTTCGACGTCAGACAAATACATTTCTTTGTAGTAATCAACGTTTTTCTTAAAGCCTGCTTTAATAAGATAATCTTCAACCAAGTCTTCCATTAAATGACCGCCACGGTTTTTACGACCGTTGCTATCAAGCCCAACTTCAACACCTGTAACGTAATCGACAAGGTTATTGATTAAGTGCTCGGATATGAGAGCAAACAAGCCTGTTTTACGTATAAACATTATGTATTCGTCAACGGAATAATTCATTTTAGCAAAGTTAAAAAGGTACTCGCCGTCACCATCAATAGCATATATTTCACGACCTCGAACAGCCAAAAGAATAGGCACGCACTTGAGCACTTGCGGATAATCTGCAATCAATTTTCTAAAATCGTTTTCTATGTCTTTTGAACCGATAAGCGAGTTAAGAATATTCAATTCAACTTTGATTTTGTCGACATTGCCGTAAACCTTTTCAAAATCAACATAGAATTTGTAGTCACAAATGCTATCTCTAAACGTATTAAGCCATTCGTTAAAATCTCTTTTCATTTGTTTTCTCCTTTATTTTACAAGATTGTGCGTATTAAAGTATTCTAAAATTTCCATATATAAGGCTTGCCAATTTGTTGCGGTGTCAATAAGGTTCTTTAGTTCTTGTTTTGAGTTTTCGCCAAACTTATATGGTTGTACATCTATTGAATATTTCAATAAAGTCTTAATTGTTTCGATTTTTGCCGTTTCTGTTTTGTGTGGATCGCTAAGAATGTTGATTGCTTTAATTAAAACAGACATAAAATTGTCTTCCATTAGCATTTCTCCTCAGTTACAAATAAGCAATTCGTTTATTTTACCACGTTTATCGCCTTTACTGTTGATAGCGCGAGTTGCCTCAACGCGATGGATTCTATAATTCTTATATAAATCGTCAAAGAAATTATCTTCTTCATTCACATTTTTGGGGTCGGAATTGCTAAGAACAATTTTTGCCCCCGAATTATTGATTTCGTCGATAAATTCAGCAAGTCTTATTTGCTCGTTATCGTCAAAGCAATCGGCATTATATGCCGTAAAACCTGCCGTTTCCGAAATAGGGCGATAAGGCGGATCAAGATAGACGAAAGTATCTTTATCAATAAACTCTTTGGACAAAGAATAATCTCCGCAAACTATTGTTACGTTTTGCAATGCTTCGTGAATGTTGCGCAAATTTTCATCGTCGCAGATAGTAGGATTTTTATATGCGCCCATAGGAACGTTGAATTGTCCTTTCTTATTTACGCGATAAAGTCCGTTAAAGCAGGTTTTGTTTAAGAAAATAAACTGTGAGGCTTTATCGCTCGCTGTTTCTTTGGATAATATTGTGTTATTGAATTTTTCGCGAATGGTATAATAAAAATATTTTCTACCATTATCGTCCATAGGCAAAAATAACATTTGCATTTCATTGAGTTTTTCAATCAAGGTTTCCACATCGTTTTTTACGACTTGATATGCATTGATAAGTTCCGCATTAATGTCGCTTATATACAGTTCTTCAAAGTCATATTTAGATAAAATGCTAAAAAACAATGCACCACCGCCGACCATAGGTTCGGCATACTTGGTTAATACTTTTTCTCTGCCAATCGGGAGCATTTTTTCGAGCTGTTCAACAAGTTGACTTTTGCCCCCGACCCATTTTAAGAAGGGCTTTAGCGTTACTATCTTTTGTTTTTCATATCTAACCGTTCTTTTATCGATCGGCTTTTCTGCAGTAGACGGAATAATCCACATATTGCCGACCATCATTGCACCGTTAATACGATCTTCTGAGCATAAAATTGCCACGCGTCTTTGAGATATATTCCATTTTTCAGCGGCTTCCTTTGCAGACATAAAACTAAGCATTATTCACCTCAAAATTTACTTGCCTATATTATATTCGAAATCACGAATAATAGCAAGCGTTTCTTTATTCAAAAGTAATAAAAGTTTTAAGAAATATTTTCTAGTAAATATTGAAACGAACATATCAAATAGAATGATATTCATTTACAACTTAAAAAAAGAAAACTTTGTAAAAAAATATTTTTACAAAGCCATTTTCCTCATTTTAAATAAATTTAATTCAATTTTTCTTTTTCTTATCAATTTTTATAAATTACATTGAATGGCTGCTTTGATTCCGATTTTATTATTGTGTCCATTGGTATGCTCAAACCCGACGTACATATTTTCAAGTATGATACCATCCAAGTTTTGTGAACCGTCTATA
>CAYNXA010000297.1:0-2604 GCA_964401015.1 uncultured Oscillospiraceae bacterium | reverse complement strand
GCACAGGATCTCCATCACCCGCCGCAGCTCCCGCTCCCGCCCGATAACGGGATCAAGTTTTCCCGCAGCGGCGGAGGCGGTCAGGTCGTGACCGTATTGATCAAGCGTCGGTGTTTTGGTATCGGCGACATTTCGGCGGTCGGGGGTTGCTTTTCGAATCGCTTCGTTCGATGAAAAGACGGCTCCCTCAAATCCGCAGGCAACCGCCGACGCTTTTGTGTACAAAAGGTCGATATCGGCTCCCAGATCCGATAAAAGCTTTACGGCCACACAATCGCTTTCGCGCAAAATCGCCATCAAAACGTGTTCGGTGCCGATAAAATTCTGTGACGAAGAGAGCGCTTCGGCTCCCGAATTTTCGAGAATTTGTTTGGCGCGCGGACTCATATCGACGGTTTCTTCGATTTCGTCCCCGTGCCCGTCGGTGTCGAGCACTTTTCGGTAAAAAGTGTCGTAATCGATTCCTTGTTTTCGAAGAAGCTTTGCGGCGATACAGTCGCGACGCGACAAAAGTCCCAAAACCAAATGCTCACTGCCGACACTTGTGTGTCCCGATCTTCGTGCGACGTTGTAAGCGGCACCGAGCGCCTTTCCCGCATTGTCGGTAAATCTGTCTGTCATAACCTTTCTCCCTTGTCCCGATCGCTCGGAATATTTTGACGGCGTGTATTTTTTTCGTCGATCTGTTTTTGCGTTGCGCTTGTACTTTCGCCTTCGCGGCGAAAAGCGTCTTTTCGCAAGGCGGCTTTCGTTATCTCGGCTCGCCGCACGTCGACCGATGCGGGAGTTTGAAGCAACGTCTTTTTCGAAAGGTCGGAAAGCCCGTCTTTGTTTGCGGTTTCGGAAAGTTCGGAAAAGTCGGACAGATTTTCGGGGAGCGCCTCTTTCCACAGTTCGGTCAGCGTATCGACGCCGACACGGGGAAACAGCCCACATTCCACTCCGCAGAGCACTTCCGACCACAGCTTTCGAAATTCGGTATGCGTTAATTTTTCGGCATACAGCAAAACGCCGTAGGCACGGCACAAATTGTCTTTGAAATCGATTCCGCCGCCGATGTACAAACTTCTGCAAAGTTCTTTTTCACGCCTCAGGATCGCAAGCGCGGCAACCGTCAATTTTCCGAGAAGCTCTTTTTCCGAAAGACGCGCGTCAAGCGTCGAAAGACGGTACAGACAATCGGCACTGTTTTCGGATTCGCCGAATATGCCGCGAAGTTTGAGGGCCTGTTTTTCCGTTTTCGAACGAACCGTGCCGATTTGACCGCATACCGATAAGGACGGCAGATGCAAAACGCACGAAACGGTTAAAGCCGTGCCCGCTTCGGCGGGACGTGCGGTCAAATATCCGAACTCTTTATCGAAAGCAACCGCTGCCTTTTCACAAAAAGCTTGCTCATAAAGCCGTGCTTTTTCATAAGCACGGTCGGGCGAAAGCCCCGCCGATTGCGACAGGATCGTCACATGATTCTCACCGTTTGCCGCGATGAAAAGCTCTCCCGTACGGTTGCATAAAAGCGGGACACCGTCGGTTTCGAAAATTGCGAAAAAGCATTTTTTCTTTCCCGATTCGGGCGGACAAAGCGCGGGGTCGAGCGCTGAAAATATTGTACCGATACGGCGGGCGATCTCTTGCTTTTGTGTCGGCGTGCAAGTGTGCGGAAAGGAAAAGTCGGCGAAATTTCGCACCAATCGCACTTGCGTGCCGAGCAGATTTTCTTCGTGCCGAACGGTTTCGTTTTGTCGGTTCATGACAGACCGCTCCTTTCCGCTTCGATCGGACAATCTTTCAAAGCGCGAATTTTGTCCCGATAAAGTGCGGCACGCTCATAGTTTTGTTCTTCGACGGCGCGTTCCATTTGCGTATTCCATTCACGCAAGGTGCTTTCTCGGAAGGTCTGCTCTTGCCGTTCTTTTTCCGAAACGAAATCGAACGACGTGTTCGTCGGTGTCGGCGGTGTTTGCCCCCCGTAAGCTTTCGCAAGAAGCGGGGTAAGAACGGTATGAAAAACGGCGTAGCAATGGGCACAGCCGACTTTGCCGACGTGCAACAGTTCCGTGAGAGTCGTTCCGCAACAAGAACAGGAAGAAGCGGCATGTACCGTTACGGTCGACGGCGACTCGATTTTGCCCGTTTTGGCTTTTTCGGACGAATTTTGCGGGGCGGGAAAAGAGGAAAAAGGCAGCAAGCCCGATTTTTCGGCACAATCAAAACAAAGATGCCTTTCCCACTCATATGTATCGGAGCTTTTCTTGAAATAAAAGGTGGCTTGATTTTTGCCGCAAGCAGTGCATAGCATGATGAATTCTCCTTTGTACGGTTATGATTTGTATGGTCGTAAAACCGCCGTGTGCGGTCGGCGGACGAAAAACGCGGAAAGCCGAAAAACAAAGATCGTAACAGAACGGCAAACCGAGAGAACGACAAAAGACAAAAAAGGAAGTTTTTTGAAATATTTTTCGCGTATCTTCCATTTTAAGGATTTTTGTGGTACAATATACACAGAACGTCGGGAGTTTTCGAAGTCCACAAGGACAAAGAAAACTCGGCCATGTGCCAAGTAACGTTTGAAATCGATGTGCGTTGGGGGCACATGGCATAAAG
>CAYNXA010000296.1:0-2604 GCA_964401015.1 uncultured Oscillospiraceae bacterium | reverse complement strand
ATTTTATCGCAGTCGATACCCTTAGCGAGGGTAATTTCGCGACATTCTTCAATCGACTTGATGCCGTATTCGGCAAGAACGTCGTTGATTTTGTCCGCACGTCTTTCGTAGTTTTCAAATAAAGCCATTGTATTCGTACCTCCTGCGATTATTCTTTGCGAGGGTCAATGTACTTAACGGCTTCGTCAAATCTGCCGTAGGTACCTTGTGCCTTCTTGTATGCGGTGTTGGGATCGTCACCCTTCTTGATAAAGTCGGTCATCTTGCCGAGCGAAACGAATTCGTAGCCGATTACCTGATCGTCTTTGTCAAGAGCCATGCGGGTAACATAACCTTCGGCCATTTCGAGGTAACGAACACCCTTTGCACGCGTGCCGTACATGGTGCCGACCTGCGAACGGGTACCCTTGCCGAGGTCCTCAAGACCGGCGCCGATGGTAAGACCGCCTTCGGAAAACGCCGACTGCGAACGACCGTAAACGATCTGGAGGAACAATTCGCGCATAGCGGTATTGATCGCATCACAGACAAGGTCGGTGTTGAGCGCTTCGAGAATGGTCTTTCCTTGAAGGATCTCGGCTGCCATAGCGGCGGAGTGGGTCATACCCGAACAACCGATGGTCTCAACGAGAGCTTCTTCGATGATACCGTTCTTGATGTTAAGCGACAGCTTGCAGGCGCCCTGTTGCGGTGCGCACCAGCCGATACCGTGCGTAAAACCGGAAATATCCTTGATTTCCTTTGCTTGGATCCATTTGCCTTCTTCGGGCAGGGGAGCGGGACCGTGGTTAGGACCTTTTGCTACGACACACATGGATTCTACTTCGCTTGAATAAATAGCCATAACTGTATTGTCTCCTTTTTGATTATTTCTATTTTCGAATGACGGGAAAACCGAAAAAACGGTCCTATGCGTCATCCTAAAATGCAATGGAACGAAATTTCGCCGAAATTTGCGAAAGAACGAAACTTATTTGAGAATTTCAGCCATCATGCCGCAAGTTGCGCCGCATGCGTTGGATTCGTCGGTATCGATGTGCATGGCGGGTGCATAGCTGTCGCTGACACGAACGACCACATCACCGAAGATCGTCTTTCTTCCGTCGGAATCGACTTTGACCGAAACGACTTGCTTGTCCGCAAGACCGAAATCGGCAGCCGTCTTGGTGTCCAAATGAATGTGACGCTTCGCCGCGATAACGCCTTCGGCAATTTCGATCTCGCCGCAGGGACCGATGATCTTACAGGCACCCGAACCCTTTACGTCACCCGATTCGCGAACCGGAGCGGAAATGCCGATGCTGCGCGCGTCGGTGAGAGAAAGCTCGACCTGAACGGCTTTTCTTGCAGGACCGAGAATCGATACGCCGGCAAGCTCTTTTTTGGGACCGACAACGGTAACGCGTTCTTCACACGCAAATTGACCGGGTTGCGAAAGATCCTTTTTCTTGGTAAGGGTGTGACCCTTGCCGAAAAGAATTTCGATTGCTTCTTCAGTAAGATGAATGTGTCTTGCCGAAGTTTCCATGAGAACTTTGGTTTCCATGAATACTGTATCTCCTTTGTTTTGTATTTGCAAAAAACGGGATAATTATGCATTTTGCGCTATCGCGGCACAAAATGCGGCGCAAGTGCGCGGCAAAATTCGTTTATTCTTCAACGGGATAGGCGATGGTCGTCATCAATGCCATTTCGACTTCGGATGTATCCAGACGCGAATATTGAACGACGATCTCCACATTGCTTTCCACCAAGATCGCATAAGGCGTATCACGCGGGATCATGTCGCCGTTTTTCGAACGAATTTTGTCCAAACGAATGTGATGTGTACGACCGGCACCGCAGAACGACGAAAAGTCGGTGATCTTGTCGCGATCTTCAAAGTAAAGAGTCAGCGCGATCTCGGCGTCGATGTCCGACGTGTTGATGACGCAAATAGCCTCGTGACTTATCGAAGAATTTCTCGATTTGGAATTGAGAAAAGTATCGGGGATAAGCCAAGTTTTTTTACCGTAAGCTTTTGCCATGATTTTTTCCTCCCGAAAACGTATTCAGCATACCGTGCGAAAAAATCGGCACAGCCGAAAAATCTCACACAATTGAAATTATACCACATTTTTCGACGCGATTCAAGGGATAAACCGAAGAATTTGCAATTCTTTTCCAAACTTTTTGTGCTTTTCGCTCGATTCGCTTCCTGTTATGCCGTGGTGAAACGGTTCGAAAAGAACAAACGATAATAGAAAATCGGTCGTTTACTTTTCGAAAACGCATACCACGCGCTTGACGAAATATTCCTTCAACCCGCCGATGCATAACGGTCTGAAATACCGCCGCAAGGGCATCTCGTAATAGTAGATCGCGTTCATCGGCACTTCTTTTCGAAGAGCGTTGAAACGTTTGATCGACATTTTGTTGAGATACGAAAAATATTCTTCGCCCTTTTCGTTTTTCGAAATGCGAAAATCAATACGTTCTTTCCCATCGGGCAGGGGCGAAACCAGTGTCTTGTATGCTTCGATGAGCGTCTTGTCCGAGAAAAATACCTGAACCCACGGAATTCCGATCGCGTCGCTCAAATGCGCGCCGGTCGGGTGATTGTAG
>CAYNXA010000295.1:0-2609 GCA_964401015.1 uncultured Oscillospiraceae bacterium | reverse complement strand
GCTTGTGCTTTTTCCATGTCCTCTTGCATTTTTTGCGCTTGACGGATCATCGATTGCATATTTTGCGGACCGCCGCCCATACCCTTCGGTAATCTTGCTTTCATGTTTTGTTCCTCCGATTATGGTTATTTTTTTTATTGGTTTTTTGTGAGAAGCGAACTTCGTGTTTTGTATGATGGAAATAAAGTTATACGTTGAAACGGAACAAAACAACGTCGCCGTCTTTCATAACGTATTCTTTTCCCTCGGAACGCATAAGTCCCTTTTCGCGGGCACCGGCAAGCGAACCACACGCGATCAGATCGTCATATGCCACCACTTCGGCACGAATGAATCCGCGCTCGAAATCGGTATGAATCTTGCCCGCCGCCTGCGGCGCACGTGTGCCGTCGACGATCGTCCAAGCGCGAACCTCTTCGGGGCCCGCCGTGAGGAAGCTGATAAGTCCCAACAAGCTGTAACAAGCAGTCACCAACTTATCAAGACCCGAACACGGAAGCCCCAAATCTTTGAGAAATTCGTCGCGTTCGTCATCGGCAAGAGTGGCAATTTCCGCTTCCAATTGCGCACAGATCGAAATAATGCCCGAATGTTCCGCGTCGGCGATCTTCTTCAGTTCAACGTAGTACGGATTGTTCATCGGATCGTCGGCAATTTCGTTTTCGTCAATGTTGGCGGCATATATGATCGGTTTTAGGCTGAGAAGCGGAATGTCTTTCAAAAGCTCACGTTCTTCGTCGGTATACGAAAGAGTTCGCGCACTTTTGCCCTCGTTCAGGACGGAAAGAATTTTGTTTACAAGGTCGATTTCCGTCGAAATGGATTTGTCGCCTTTTAAGATCTTGTTGTCGCGTTCCAAACGACGTTCGAGAATTTCGATATCCGAATAAATCAATTCGAGATTGATGGTTTCGACATCGCCCGCCGGATCGACTTTTCCGTTCACGTGAACGATATCGTCGTTTTCAAAGCAACGAACTACGTGTACGATCGCGTCCACCTCACGAATGTGTGACAAAAATTTGTTGCCCAAGCCTTCGCCTTTCGACGCACCTTTTACCAAGCCCGCAATGTCGACAAATTCAATAACGGCAGGGGTGTATTTTTTCGGATTGTACATATCCGCCAAAACGTCCAGCCGTTTGTCGGGTACAAGGGCAATGCCCACATTCGGGTCGATCGTGCAAAACGGATAGTTCGCCGCATCGGCGCCCGCTTTTGTAATGGCGTTGAATAGGGTGCTCTTCCCGACGTTGGGAAGACCTACGATACCGAGTTTCATATTTTACATTTCTCCTTATACAGCGCTTTCGGAGGCTGAATTTTACACTTTCGGCGCAAAACTAAATTAAATACGCGTATGTATTTAGCAAGCGAAGCATATTTAGCTGCCGCAAGGCAATTTAGCCGAATTTATCTTTGAATGATTTATTATAACACATTTCCGAACTAAAATCAACGCCATTTTATAAATTCGAAAGACTTATAAAATTTATTTTCCGAATGCCGTTTTTTTAACGTTGCGCGCGGAGCGCAAGAAACGGACGGAACTTCCAAGATCTGCGCGGCAACGTTCCGATTGATTCGGATATTTAATGCGGCAAAATCGCGCAAAACGCTTGCTTTTTTTCCGTTGCTATGCTATACTGACTTTGACAATACAATTGTAAGCGTCGGATTCTTTCCGACGGGAAAAGAGGACTGTTATGTTTCAAAAATTAGGCGTACAGGCGTATACGTTCCGTGATGCATACGACGGTGAAAACGCAAACGAAAAAACGCTCGACAAAGCGTTTCGAACTTTGAAATCTCTCGGCTACGACGAAATTCAAACGGCGGGCTTCGGCAAAGTCGGCATCGAAGCGTATGCAAAGCTTGCTCACGACGCGGGTCTTGCCATTGTCGGTACCCATTACGATTACGACGAAATGTTAAACGACACCGACGAAGCCATGCGCAAGCATACCGAGATTTTGCATACCGATATCATGGGAATCGGCGGTATGCCCGCTTACGGCAGAGAATCCAAAGAAGGACTCTTCCGCTTTATCGACGAATTCAACACCATCGGAGAAAGAGTACACAAATACGGCTTTAAGCTCACTTATCACAACCACCATTTCGAATTTGTTAAAATCGACGGTGAAAAGACCATCATGGATTACCTTGTCGAAGAATTGAACCCCGAAACCACGTCGTTCTGTCTCGATACCCATTGGGTACAGCGCGGCGGCGGCAATCCGACGACATGGATTGAAAAGCTTGCAGGTCGTATCGACATTTTGCACTTGAAAGACATGGGCGTATTCAACAACGGTCAAGATATCGTGCCCTTTATTACCGAGATCGGAAACGGCAATATCGATTTCGACAGCGTTATCGACATCGCCGCCAAAACCGGCGTTAAGTACTACTGCGTGGAGCAGGACATCTGCCCCGGCGACCCGATGGACAGCTTGAAAATGAGCGCCGATTACATCAAAGCACGCTACATGGTATAACATACGCAGAACGTCGGGAGTTTTCGAAGTCCGTAAGGACAAAGAAAACTCGACCATGTGCCAAGTAACGTTTGAAATCGATGTGCGTTGGGGGCACATGGCATAAAG
>CAYNXA010000294.1:0-2633 GCA_964401015.1 uncultured Oscillospiraceae bacterium | reverse complement strand
TTATCATAGAGGTGGAAAAGATAGTTAATGAATTAAGCGGCCTCTGGCGTTGAACCGGAAGCCGCTATATTTTTAATCTTTTTTATAAAATTTGGTCTCGAAGCCATCGCCTCTTATCAGGATATTAGGCATCCAGTCAGGAGGCTGCCCCATGACTGAAGTAATGCTAATGACATCGATATTCTCTGGACATTCGATAATCAATTCATCATGGACATGTCCGCATATCTGTTGATTAGAGAGGTTGTGCATGGCATAGCAGAGAAGGTCTCTGGAAACGGCTTGCACAATATTCTCTACAAACTTCGGTCCGTATGATTCGATGCGTTCCCATTTCTTGGTGGAGCCTACTCCTTCATAGGTTACTGATTCGCCGCCGAATTTATTCTCACCGATACGAGGTTTTACATAGCTGAGCATCCTGCCGGAAGGAAGCTTTATGAAGAGAATACCACTCTTGTAAATGAACTTGATTCCACGGACTTCGGTAGTGGTTCTTTGTTTAATGGCAGTCTTTACTGCATTATCAACATCCCACCAGAAGGCTGTGATCATAGGATTGGAATTACGCCAGGAATCAACCAGGGGCTGTAATTCTTCCTCTGTTAGTCCCATTTCTAATGCTCCCATAGATTTCAGAGCACCTACGGATCCGCCATATCCAAGCGCCAACTCAGCTATTTTGCCTTTCTGTCTGAGGTGAGAATTCACACCATGCTTTTCAACCGGAACACCAAACATCTGGCTGGCTGATGCACAATATATATCTTTTCCTTCAGCAAATACTTTGGAACGCCATGTCTCACCGGCAAGATGTGCCAGTACTCTGGCTTCGATAGCAGAGTAGTCACTTACAATGAATTTGTATCCGGGTCTTGCAATGAAGGCGGTACGGATCAGCTGACTTAATGTATCCGGTATATCATCATAAAGCATATCCAGAGTGTCATAATCACCGGAACGAACAAGCTCACGAGCTTCGGCAAGGTCTGACATATGATTTTGAGGAAGGTTCTGTAACTGGATTAAGCGTCCTGCCCATCTGCCTGAGCGGTTGGCTCCATAGAATTGGAACATACCGTGAGCACGTCCATCTTTGCAGATAGCATTTTGCATAGCCTGATATTTTTTCACAGATGATTTTGCAAGCTGTAACCTCAGCTTAAGAGCCTCAGTAATATCGCCATCGGTTTCTTTTATAAGTCCGGCAACATCTTTTTTACCAAGGGATTCGGTTTCTACACCGTTGTCAGAGAGCCATTGTTTCATCTGTACTACGCTATTAGGGTTGTCCAGATTAGTGATGTTTTGCATCGCAATCATAAGAGCTGACTTTGATTTCTCATCAAAAGCAATGGCGTTTTCAACCACATCCATATCAAGCATAATACCTCTGTCGTTGATTTCCTGATCAATATGATATTCGTACCATACGGAATCGGGAACAGGGAAGTTAGAGAGCTTCTGCTTGATGGAAAGCTCAACCTCAACATCTCTGCGGTTGTATGCCTTGAAGATTTCCCATTTATCAGGTGCATGCTCAGGAAGATTTCTGGTTCTGCCACCGTTTACCTTTGTTGGTTTGCAAGGGCAACAGAAGTATTTGATTAAGTCTTTGCCCTCCTTCATTTTCTGATCCTGAAGCTTAAGGACAGCTCCTACACCTTCAAGTGAGAGGGGTAATCCCATATAAGCGGACCATATCATTGTGCATTTCCAAGAGGATGGATCCAGATAGTTCTGTACCGGATCACCTTCAAAATTATATGTTTTAAAATACTTCGGGTGATGCTTCCTGAGCCAGTTGGATAAGCAGACTCTTTCGAAAGAAGCATTGAAAGCCCATTTTGTTACATTCTCATCAGATAGTGCTGCTAGGATTTCTGTTGGAATCTCATCACCTGCAGTAAGGTCATAGACAACCACAGGTCCATTATCAACAGAAACACCGAAGAGCAGTATCTCAAAATTATCAGACTCAGCGTACTTGTAAGCTCCACATTTGGAGATATCAACATCGCTATACGTCTCTAAATCAATTGACAATTCTTTCATCGTAGATTTGCTCCTTTATAAAAATAGCAGCGGCACTGATAGGCACCGACGCATGAATGTATCCATCGGCAATTTTACAGAATATTGCCGATGGATATGGTTGCTTATTACTCAAGGAAATCGTCATCTTCCTCGGTTGAGAAATCATCCTCGGCTCTTGACTTGCCGCCAAGAGGCTCACCGTCACGAATCTTCTGGAGATTGTTAAGGCCGCAGGCGATACCTTTGTTACCATTGCTATTGAAAGCATAAAGGTTGATGGAAGCTCTACCGTAAACTCCAGAGTACACTTCGGATCTCTCAAGGATAGGCTGTCTGTCTGCGTCTACGATTCCAGGAGCAGTTGCGCTGTTAGCGTTGATAAAGTAGCAGCCCTTGTAAGCCTCATCATCAGGTCTCTCAAGATCACCATCACGAAGAGGTGTCTTAAGTACGGAGAGTGCAGGTACGGTCTTGCCGTTACCTTTTAGCTTAGACTCACCTTCCTCATATGCCGCCTGAATTGCTGCCTTAATCTTTTCGATTGTAACAGTATCAGACTTCGGAATGATGAGGGACACGCTGTACTTAGGTGCTCC
>CAYNXA010000293.1:0-2667 GCA_964401015.1 uncultured Oscillospiraceae bacterium | reverse complement strand
GCATATCCGCTCCGAACAGGAAAAATATCACGAAAAGATCCATTATATCTTGCCCGTATATCCTCACATCGCTTTCGTGGCTGTCGAATAATTTGGCATATTTGTATTTCGTCGGCTATTTCTTCGGCATTTTCACGGTCGACCTTGCCCATTCGTTGGATTTTGCCGTCAAGCTTCGTGCGTTTGCCAAAGAGAAACGATTGCTTGTGCGTTTCGAAGAATTGAAATTGCATATCCGCTCCGAACAGGAAAAATATCACGAAAAGATCCATTATATCTTGCCCTTTAAGACAAACGGCGATCTGCACGAGGTATTGGAACGCTATCGTTCCGCCGTCGACCGTTTTCGGGAAAAGAGAAAATAATCTCATTTGAGGGGAACACTACCATATGGCAAAGATCTTGATTATCGACGGAAACAGCATAGTAAACCGTGCCTTTTACGGCGTACGTCCGATGACCACGCGAGACGGTCGACCGACCAATGCGATCCACGGCTTTATCAACATGATCCTAAAACAATTGGACGCGATAAAACCCGACGCGGCGGCAGTGGCGTTCGATTTGCGCGAACCGACCTTTCGACACAAGGCGTGTGATTTTTACAAAGCGACCCGCAAAGGTATGCCCGACGAATTGGCGGCACAATTGGAACCTTGCATAGAAGCGGCACGCCTGTTGGGCTTGCGCGTTTTATCGATGGCGGGCTATGAAGCCGACGACATTTTGGGTTCGGCGGCGGCGACAGCTACCGCCGAGGGGAACGACTGTTTCCTCTTGACCGGCGACCGCGATTCGTTTCAGTTGATCGATGAGCACGTGACGGTGCTGTATTGTACGCATGCCGAAACTTTGACCTACGACCCGTTGGCATTTTCTGCCGTTTACGGCGATATCCCGCCCCATCGTCTGGTCGACATAAAAGCGCTTATGGGCGACAGCTCGGACAATATTCCGGGCGTTCGCGGCATCGGCGAAAAAAACGCTGTCAAATTGATCGCTCAATTCGGTTCGCTCGACGGCGTATACGAAAATTTGGACGACCCGCGCATCACACGCATCATTCGCGACCGCTTGACAGCCGACAAAGATTCGGCGTATACCAGCCGTTTTTTGGCACAGATCGTGCGCGATGTGCCGTTGCCTTTGTCGTTTGCCGATCTGCGTACCGACGGTATGTTGTGCGAAGAGCTGTATGCGTTTTTGAATCAATACGAACTGCGCAGTCTGCAAAAACGCTTTGAAACGTTCGCCCCGAAAGCGCACGAAACAACAACCGAAGCCGCCGAGGCAGCGGAAGTAAACACCGCCGAAACCGCCGAAACGGGCATTTCCGAAGAGGAAGAAACCCCGAAAGTTTTGCCCCATCCTTATATCGAAGCGGACCGCTTGCCCATCGACGGGGGAACTGTTTCCGTATATGCGGATTTTGACGAAGAAAAACTGTATGTCGACGCCGACGACGAACTGTATATCTTGCCGTGTACGTCCGAAAATTTAGCCGCTTTGTTCGGAAGCGACCGCTACTTCATCACGGTATACGATTCCAAAGCGATCTTTCGTCGCCTGTTGACCGAAAAGATCGAGCCGCGCGCCGAACTTTTCGATGTTATGCTTGCCGATTATGTGACGTCCCCGTCGGCAAAAGGCACTATCACGTCGGTTTTGGCGGGACGCGATACGTCGGGATTTCCGCAGTCGGACGACGTTCAAAAAAAGCTGTGCTGTACGCATCTTTTGAAACAAGCCCGAAGTGAGCTTGCCGAACGACTCGAACGGGACGGCGAAAAAGATCTCTTTTATACCGTCGAACAACCGTTGGCGCGTACCCTTGCCAATATGGAAGCCGAGGGCTTTTTGCTGGATATCGAGGGCTTGATCGCCTACGGCGGAAAATTGGAAGAACGCCAAAATTTGCGGCGCAACAACATTTATGCCTTGGCAGACGGGCCGTTTAATGTAAATTCACCCAAACAATTGGCGGCGGTCTTATTCGGCCGATTGCAATTGCCCGCGTACAAAAAGACCAAAAGCGGCTATTCGACCGACGCCGAGACTTTGGAGCATTTGCGACCGTATCACCCGATCATCAATGAAATTCTCGATTATCGCACGGTGGCAAAACTGAAATCCACCTATATCGACGGTCTTTTGAAAGCTTGTGACTGCGATACGCGCCGTGTCCATACGACCTTTAAGCAAGCCTATACCTTGACCGGCAGACTTTCGTCCGCCGACCCCAATTTGCAAAACATTCCGATCCGCACGGTCGAGGGACGCGAATTGCGTAAATTTTTCATCGCGCACGACGGAAATGTTTTGGTCGATGCCGATTATTCGCAGATCGAATTACGTATTTTGGCGGCGCTTTCGGGAGACGAAAGTATGTGCCGTGCTTTTCGCGAGGGTGAAGATATTCATACGTTGACCGCTTCGCAAGTGTTCGGTGTGCCGATCGAAAACGTAACGCCCGAAATGCGGAAAAGTGCCAAAGCGGTCAATTTCGGTATCGTTTACGGCATATCCGATTATTCCTTGGCGGGTGATATCGGCGTGAGCCGTCAACAGGCAGCCGATTATATCGAAACGTATTTTGCCAAATATCCGCGGATCCGAGAATTTTTGGACGAAAACGTTGCCTTTGCCAAACAAAACGGCTATGTGACC
>CAYNXA010000292.1:0-2674 GCA_964401015.1 uncultured Oscillospiraceae bacterium | reverse complement strand
ACGTTGCACCCAGTGTGATGCTCAAAACTTCTACGGCACCCCAGACTTTTTCACTGCTGATACCGAGATCCACACCTGCCACTTTCATACCGCCCACAATCGGAATGGAAGCCGGCACATTGAGCGTAGCGCGCGCAAACATTTCGAAAAATACATCTTTATAATCGGGGCTTATCAATACGATATAACCACTGCCTTGGACAACGCCCGACAGCAAATTCACTCTTATACTTGCCTGCAAATTGATGCCGGGATACCATTCGAGACTCAAGCTCATTCGTTCGACAGCTTTCATATTGAAGCCTTTTATACCGATACCGGTCGCTGTAAGGCTTACACCGGTAAGTCCGACCGACAAGGTCGCTTTATCACACTCCCAAAGCTTCAGCACGTCAAAGCTTATCGACATTAAAAGTTTCAGCGGCGGCACCGTGTCGGTACAAAAGATCGTATTATACAAATTGTTGATACCGCCACCTCCGCCGGTAAGCCAAATGACACCGCAGCCGTCGATATTCAATCCCGGTTCGAAGCCGCTGACAAATACATACAAGTTATCGGGAACGGGAACATTATCCTTACTCTTGAAGCTGATCTCGGCTTTCAGGGTAAACATGCTGAGTTTTACTTCTCCCTTAACACCGAACGACCAATCGTTTATCGTATTGATTGACAGAGTTCCGTTGATGTTGGGCAGACCGGAAATATAGTTTTTCAAGCCTACCCCAACCGTGAAATTCACGCCCACGAAGCCTTGACCACAACCGAACAAAACGTCGCGCACCATAACCGAACCGGAAACTCTCTTTTCGGTTTTATCTTGACCCTCGTCGATCATACTCCAATCATATGCACGATAGCGTGCTTGTACTTCCTCGGAATAGGTATAACCCGAAAAGTCATCTCGATAATCTTTCCAGATCAATTGAAGTTTTTTCCAATACGTTTCGTTTTCTTCCATTTCATGGTAAGCGTCGCCTCGTCCTGTCGCAAAAGACAGATTCAACTCGGCACCGAACGACACGACTGTGCCCAATTCTTTTTGGATCACTTTGTTGGTATCGGTAGCGTACATGACACCCAATTGACCGTACGCGAGCTTAAAGACCATACCCGAAATGGTTTGACCGATCGTACCTGCCAAGGTGGGCCAAATCAACAGGACCGCCTCATCGGTAAAGCCCGCCGCATCACCTGCTTTTTGCATACCTTCTTCCGTGTGTATCGAAATACGTTCGCCATTTTCGTTATACGGAATCAGCGAATAGTTCTTCTCGTTTTGCGTGAGCTTCGTGAATACGCCTTTGCCGCTCCAAACGCTGCTTCGCGCTCCGTTGGTATACAGCTTTCCGTCAAACTCCACACAAACGGCGGAATCCGTGAATGTATTCGTTTCGTAATTCTCATAATATATCGAAATCGTACCATCTTCGAAATCCAAGCAATTGTTGATCAAAATCGGATTATCGACGGCTGTCGTGCCGTCCGCATTGGTCTTTTTGGCGCTGACGGCGGTATAGTAGGTCGCACTTCCGCTTCCTGTGGCTCCCGCCTTTTTGGCAACCGAAAATTTTCCCTTGATAACAAATAGGATCTCGGAACATTCGCCGTATTTTTGATAATAACTGTCACCTTGCGCGGTTGTGTAGCTTTTCTCGTCGGCTTTGTATGTTTCAAAGTCGTTTTCGTCCGCGAAATTGAGAATACGGTAGGTTCGCGCATTTTGGGGATCGATACCGAAAGCGACTTTATCGCTTTCCGTCGCAAATTCCGCAATCACAAGCAAACCGTAGCTGTCATTTTTGTAGTGCGTATCATCCGAAACATTAAAACGAAGTTCGGGACCGGTCTGAACGGCATACATTTCATCGATAAATTTGCCCGCTCCCGTGCCGACAACGCTTTCGTCCCATAACAGCACAAGTTGCCAGCTTCCGACTTTCATCTTTTCGGTAAGAACAATGTCCATCACGCCGTCTTTGAAGCTGATGTTCGAATGATCTATCTTGATCGCTTTCAAGTAATCGCATGATGCGGCGTAAAGATTCCATTTTCGTGCAGACGCGTCGACATTGATCAATGTCTCGTTCTCTTTAACGGCGAGATACAAATGCCGTTCGCCGTCTGTATAGACAACATCGGGCGACATGGCGGAAAAGCTCACAATCGGAACGTCATTGTCGGTACCAGGCAGAAGCACATAAAACATGGTTTCGCCCAATTTATAAGTTTCGGAAAGTGCTCCGTCGGTTTGCGAAACGTCGTACACGCCGATCGTAACTCGTTCATAGCAAGCCTCGGCAACCGTTTGCGCTTCGAAATACAGCGTTTTGGCTACCGTTTCCCCAATCGGCACATTGGTATACGCGGCAGTAAACATTTGACCGCTTCCGAACGAATATCCGTCGATTTCTTCGCCTTTATCGCTCAACGACCGCAGATTTGCGCTTGTCGTTACCGCCAAACGAATATCACTCAATTCCACAGCGTCAGCCGAAGCAATATTGATAAAGTCAATCGCCGCGGAAAAATCCGCGCTTCCGACATTGCTTTGACGTACGTAATCGTTCCGTTCGGTATTCAGATCCAGCTTGATGGGAGCGGTCACGTTGACCGCCACGCTGTCGGATGCCGGTGTGTTGCGATTCGAACGCACACCGTAATACGTATCGAC
>CAYNXA010000291.1:0-2694 GCA_964401015.1 uncultured Oscillospiraceae bacterium | reverse complement strand
CTTACCGTCCGTCGCCGTATGCAAAAAATCGGCTGTATCTGGACGGCGTGCAAATTCGCGTTTCCGGCTCGCAGGGCTTGCGTTTTATCACCCATTTCAACGGCAATCGTGATGAGGTGCTTGCGGATTTTGTCGATTTCGGTATTTTGATCTTGCCGTTTGACCTTGCCGAATACGAAAACACGACGCTGGAAAGCGATCGTCGTGCCACGATATCCTATCGCACGCTGGGCGACGACTTTCGGTTCTATTCGTTGCACGATACCTATTTCGAATATACCGTTTGTTTGACCGAAATGCCCGCCGACGGCTACGACCGTCGCTATACGGTTCGACCGTATGCCGTTTATACAGACGGTGACACGGAATATACCGTTTATGCCGATTACGAAGCGAAGTATAATCTTTCGATTCTCGATATCGCAAACGGCTTGGCGCAAAGCGACAATGCCGAATACAAGGCGTTGGCGGATAAGCTGACCGCCGAATACAACGCAGCCATACCGGGCTGAACGGCTCGGTTTCCCATCCCCTTCTTTTGTCCGAGGCAAACCGAGCGTTTGCCTCGGATTTTTTGCCTTTGCGCGGGGGGAGCGACCCGAAAAAGCGAAAAGCGTATTCAAAGCGTTTCCGAAGCGGCGAAAGAAGCCGTACGGGAAAGTATTGACAAACCGCGCAAAATGTTGTACAATAAACACGACATAAGTGCCGCGAAGTGACCCGACCGACAAGAAAAAGAAAACGAAACGACGGCACACGGGAGGTAATGAAATGTTAGAAAAAATCAAAGCGATTTTGGTAAAGCATCTGCGCGTTTCGCCTGATTCGATTACCGAAAGCACCAATATTCAAGAAGACCTGTCCGCCGATTCGCTGGACGTGGTGGAAATCATCATGGAGCTGGAAGAAACGTTCGGCATTTCCATTTCGGACGAGGACGCCGTCGGACTCAAGACGGTGAAAGACCTGATGGACTATATCGAAAAGCAACGCTGAACGGCGGTATGCGTTCGTCTTTGCGCCATACGCTCGGTGCCTTTCCTTGGGATAAAAGGAAAGGCACCTTTTTTGTTTATCGGGTCCGAATTGCCGAAAAACGACCCGCCGCAAGGGCAAGGGTAAAGTATGTTTCTCGTTTGCTTTTCCGAAAAAACGGAGCGAAATCTTTTCGTCCCGTACTTTTCGGGGCGGTCGGACAGACAAAACAAAAGCTCCCCGAACGGGGAGCAAGAGGACGGACAGGGTATTGTTACGTTACGATCTTCGCGACTTTTTTGCCCGAAAGCGCTTCAAATACAAGACCGATGCGACCGAAAGCAAGTAGTCGTAAGCGAACAAAAAAAGATTCAAAACCGCAAGGAAGATCCAAACGAATACGTTCGGGGAAAGCCCCGCGATCTCAAATTCCGACAGGACCGCCGCAAAGCCGTAGAGCTTGGCAAACAGAAGAAAAACGGCGACACAACCGAGATTGAATACGAGAAGTTTCAAGAGGATCCGTATCGGTTTTTTCGGTTTGTGCTTTACGTCGACAAAAAGTTTGAATATCGGGTAATAGCCGAGCAGAAGAACGTAATAGAGGGTCGAAGTCGCGGTCGGCATTAAGATCAACGTCAAAAGCGAGCTGACGGCATATACCGTAAGCGACGTGCGAAAGCCGTATTCCAAACAGGCGATCAATACGACAAATGCCGCGATTGCCGCCGCCGTCATATCCAAAAGTTCCAAAACGCCGCCGATAAGTAAGATCACGCAAGCAAGCGCCGACAGCACGGCGCCGACGGCGATTCGTTTGGACGACCCGCGCGCAGAGGCGGAACGATTGGCGCGTTTGGCGGGGATGGGATGGTTGGCAGAGTCGGTACGATCGGACGCGGATGTCGCGCCGTCTGTGGTTTTTTTCGATTTTTCGGTCATGGCATTTCTCGTTTCTCGGAAGCAGGCGTTTCGTCCCCGACGGCGGGACTTTCCGCATATACGTTATCGCGCACAAACAGGCTCTTTCCGTTGCGGGTAAACACGCGCGGCACCCGCTCGCCGACGGCGCAGATGATTTCGTAACCGATCGTATCGGTCGCTTCGGCAAGCCGTTCGGGGGTAAAAGGTTCTTCGTCTCCGAATATCGTGACGCGATCGCCGACCTTGCAAGGCACGTCGGTCACGTCGATCATCAACTGATCCATGCATACCCGTCCGACGATGGGACACGCTTTGCCGTTTACGCCGAGAAAACACGTGCCGTCCCCGCCGCAACGGCGAAAACCGTCGGCATAGCCGATCGGGACGGTTGCGATCTTCCGTTCGGATTCGGCGGTATAACGCCGCCCGTAGCTGACCGTGTCACCGGGGAAAACGGTTTTGATATGGGAGATCACGCTGTAAAGGGTCATGACATGACGAAGCTTCGGCAGAGGATTTACGTGTTCGGACGGCAAAAGTCCGTACAAAACAACGCCGGCACGAACCATGTCGAGATGATACGACGGATAATCGAAAACGGCGGCGCTGTTGGAACAATGCCGAATGGCAAATGCAATGCCGCTTTCTCGCAATGCCGAAACGGTTTGTTCGAACCGTTCGAATTGGCGTGCCGAAAACGCTTTGCCGTTCTCGCCTTCGTCGGCGGAAGCAAAGTGTGTAAAGATTCCCTCCGGAAAAAGTCCCTCACTTTCGCAGACGCGCCGTATTTCCGAC
>CAYNXA010000290.1:0-2707 GCA_964401015.1 uncultured Oscillospiraceae bacterium | reverse complement strand
GGGCGTGCCCCTTTTTGACCTATTTTACAAAGGTCGGCTCTTTCGGCAAAAGGCCGACCGAGAAGAAACCCGACCGAACCGAAAAGACGGCTTGTCGTGAGCGTTTCAAAAGAGCGCGTCGGTGGGCGGTTTGAGAGTGTAAAACAAAAAAGTACTTGTTTACACTCTTTTTTCTGTTGTCGCGACTTTGAAAATGTCGGGACTCGCGACGGTTTTACAAGTTGAAAGATTTTCGTCGCAATTTATCCATATGTGAGTGGTATACTGAATATGATTGGAAATATTTTGAAATGTTCGAAATGTTTCGCATGCTTCGAACTTCGAAATTCTCCATATTGCTTTCGAATTTGATTGGCTGAATTTGATTTGAAATCGAAAGGAGCAGTTGTTATGTCCTATATACCGCAATATAACGGCACGTTGCGAAGTCATCTTTTGAATGTCCCCGAATGTATTCACGCTTGCAGCGGCATACGCATTTTCGGACGCCGTATCCGTTCGATCGTCTTTTCGACCGACGTTGCCATTATCAAAAACATCAATGCCGACGCGGTCATCGCCGTCTATCCTTTTACGCCCCAACCGTCGATCGCACAGGCGATCATCGGCGTGTCCGACGCGCCGGTCTTTGTCGGCGTGGGCGGCGGACTTACTTCGGGCGAACGTTCGGTGCGTCTTGCCGTCGAAGCGGAAAATCAGGGGGCTTACGGCGTCGTGGTCAATGCGCCGATCGACCCGAATGTGATTGCCCGTATCAAAGAATGTGTCGACATTCCGGTTATCGCCACTATCGTTTCGGAACGGCAGGATATCGCCGAACGAATCGCGGCGGGTGCCGATATCGTAAACGTTTCGGCGGCATCGAAAACCGCCGAACTGGTCGCGCATATTCGCGCTCTGTATCCGGCAATTCCGATCATCGCAACGGGCGGACCGACCGACGAATCGATCTTAAAAACCATCGCGGCGGGCGCCAATTCCATTACCTATACGCCGCCGACAAACGGCGAGATCTTCGCAAAATCCATGGATTCGTATCGCCATCGTTACGAATAATTCATCAATCGAAGCAGTGCTTTCGAGTTGAGGAGGAAATAGTGTGATTCCGATCGTATCGGTTAAAGAAATGCGGGCGTGCGATGCCCGAACGATCGCCGACGGCGTGTCCTCGCGTGAGCTTATGCGGCGCGCGGGGGAGGGAATTTATCATGCTTACGACGCGTGGGGCAAAACCGCCGTCGTATGCGGCGGCGGAAATAATGCGGGTGACGGCTATGTGCTGGCAATGCTTTTGCAACAAAACGGTTTTCCCGTAACGCTTGTGCGCATCGATGACACGCTTTCGCCCGACGGACGGTTTTATTACGAACAGTGCGTCGATCGCAAGATCGAAGTTCGTTTTTTTGACGAGAATTTTGATTTTTCACCATACGACACCTTGGCGGACTGCCTGTTCGGGAGCGGTTTTCACGGAAACGCACAAGGCGCCTATGCCGCCTGTATCCGTGCCATAAATGCGTCGGGCAAGCCGATCGTTTCCGCCGATATCAACAGCGGTATTTCGGGTGATTCGGGACGCGGTGACCCTGCCGTAAAATCGACGCTCACCGTTTCGGTACAGTTTTATCAGCCGGGACATTTTCTCGGGCTTGCCAAAGACAGCATGAAGAAAAAAACGTCGGTCGATATCGGTATACGACAAGGGAACGTTGCCGCCTATCTTTGCGAAGCGTCGGATTTTGCCGCACTTTTTCCGAAACGGGCGAACGATTCTCATAAAGGTACATACGGCTACGTTGCTCTTTTGGGCGGTTGCACCGAGTATTGCGGCGCTGTGAAGCTTTCGAATCTGTCTTGCGCCGCCTTGCGTGCGGGGTGCGGTGTCATAAAGCTTGCCACTGCCGAGAGCCTTGCGAGCGCGGTCACGCCGTGCCTTTTGGAAAGTACCTTTTTCCCCATGCCCGACGACCGACACGGACATATGACCTTTAACGAAGAACGACTGGACGAACTTTTTCGCGGAACGAAAGCCCTCGGTTGCGGTATGGGGTGGGGGAGCGGTAAGGACAATGCCGCGATTCTCACCTACATTTTGAAGCATTATACCGGGCGGCTCGTGTTGGATGCCGACGGCTTAAATACGCTGGCAAAGCTTGGTGCCGACCTTTTGCACGAAGCGGTTTGCGAATCGATCGTGTTGACTCCGCATCCGCTGGAATTCTCACGTCTGTCGGGGAAAAGCATGGAAGAAATTCAAGCCGACCCGATTGCCGTCGCCAAAGAATTTGCGGCACGTTTTGATCGCACGGTACTGCTCTTGAAAGGAACGGCGACCGTGGTGACCGACGGCTCGCGTACGTACGTGATCGACCGCGGTTGTGCCGGTATGGCGACGGCGGGAAGCGGCGACGTGTTGTCGGGCGTTTTGGTCGGACTTTCGGGAAGTCGAGAGATAAGTGCCGAAACGGTTGCCTGCGCCGCCTATTGTAACGGTGTGGCGGGCGAGATGGCAAGCGCGAAAAAAGGCGAACTTTCGATGCTTGCCTCGGATACGGTCGATTGCCTTGCCGACGCGTTTCGCTTGTGTCATTCGTCGAAAAATGCCGAAAATACAGCGGGCTTGTAAATCACGCAGTCCGCTCGACCGCAAGTTTTACAAAAAAAGAGAAAGAGAACGTAAAAATGGAGAAAACAGAGAAGAACATAC
>CAYNXA010000289.1:0-2728 GCA_964401015.1 uncultured Oscillospiraceae bacterium | reverse complement strand
GTGACGGAGGGATTCCGAATTTTATGTTTGCGTGAATTTTTACGAACGGGAGGGGTAGAACCCCTCCCCTACAGGTTGCGGAGCGTAGGGGTTCGCGTCACCGCAAATCTCACCGCACACGGCGAAATGTCGATTTTCATTTTGTATTCAGCAGTCTGCATTTTCAATAATCCCCCACCCGCTTCGCGGGAGCCCCCTTTAGGCAAGGGGCACAAAAGAGAGAGGCGCGTCACATGTATTTATTTCTTCGACAAATACTCATCGATCGCCGCGGCGGCGTTTTTACCCGCGCCCATGGCGAGAATTACGGTTGCGGCACCGGTTACGGCGTCACCGCCGGCATAAATGCCCGTACGCGACGTAAGTCCGGTTTCTTCATCGGCAACGATACCGCCCCATTTTTGCGTTTCCAACCCTTCGGTGGTCGATTTGATGAGCGGATTGGGCGAGGTACCGAGCGCCATGATAACGCAATCGACATCCAATTCAAATTCACTGCCCTCTTTTTCGACCGGACGACGACGACCCGACGCATCGGGTTCACCGAGTTCCATTTCGATACAAGTCATACCGCAAACCGTGCCGTTTTTCGGGTCACGGCGATCGTCGGGATTTTCATAACCGCGAATCGAAACGGGGTTATTGAGGGTCTTAAAGATAATGCCTTCTTCCATGGCATGTTCGACTTCTTCGTGACGCGCGGGCAATTCTTCCATACCGCGACGATATACGACATATACTTCGGCACCGAGACGTTTGGCACAACGCGCCGCGTCCATGGCAACGTTACCGCCGCCGACAACGGCGACTTTCTTGGCATGTTGGATCGGCGTGTCACTGCCGCCACGATAAGCTTTCATCAAATTGATACGGGTCAAAAATTCATTGGCGGAATAAACACCCTTGAGATTTTCACCGGGGATATTCATAAATTTCGGCAATCCCGCACCCGAACCGATAAATACCGCTTCAAAGCCGTATTCATCGATCAATTCGTCGATCGAAACGGTTTTACCGATTACCATGTTGGTTTCGATCTTTACGCCCAATGCGGCAAGACCGTCGATTTCTTTTTGTACGATTGCCTTGGGCAGACGGAATTCGGGAATACCGTATACCAATACGCCGCCGGCAAGATGCAACGCTTCAAATACCGTCACGTCGTAGCCTTTCTTGGCAAGATCGCCCGCACAGGTAAGACCCGAAGGGCCCGAACCGATAACGGCAACTTTATGACCGTTGGGCGTGGGCTTTTCGACGATTCCCGTATCGTGTGCGTTGTGATAATCGGCAACAAAACGTTCCAATCGACCGATGGCAACCGGTTCGCCTTTGATACCGCGCACACATTTGCCCTCACATTGCGTTTCCTGCGGACATACTCTGCCGCAAACGGCGGGAAGAGAGGACGATTCCGAAATGATCTTATACGCTTCTTCGAATTCCCCTTCGGCAACTTTGGCGATAAAATCGGGAATATGAATCTTAACGGGACAACCGCCGACACACGGACGGTTTTTACAGCCGAGACAACGTTTTGCTTCGTCAATGGCTTGTTCTTCGGTATAACCGAGTGCAACTTCTTCGAAATTCTTGTTACGTACCGACGGTTCTTGCGTCGGCATGGGATTTTTCTTTAACGACATGTTCGGCATAATTACTTCACCTCCGCGCGAAACAAATTACAAGTTTCTTCATGTTTGTGACGTTCGAATTCTTTATACATCGACGCGCGTTCCATCGCTTCGTCGAAATCGATCTCATGGCCGTCAAATTCCGGACCGTCCACACAGGCAAATACGGTCTTTCCGCCGACCGAAAGACGACAGCCGCCGCACATACCGGTACCGTCGATCATGATCGGGTTCATCGACGCTACGGTTTTGATACCGTATTCTTTGGTCAGTGCGCAAACGAATTTCATCATGACAAGCGGACCGATGGTGATAACTTCGTCGTATTGTTCGCCCGATTCGATGAGCTTACGCAACGCGTCGGTAACCAAGCCTTTTTCGCCCCAGCTGCCGTCGTCGCTCATTTTGCAAACTTTGGTGCTGTTTTCGTCGAATTCTTTTTCGAGAATCACAAGGTCGGAATTACGGAAACCGATGATCGAATGAACTTCGCAACCCTCGGCATGCAATTTTTTGGCAACGGGAAGTGCAATGGCACAACCGACACCGCCGCCGACAACGGCGACTTTCTTTAAGCCCGCGGTATGTGTGGCACGACCGAGAGGACCGACAAAATCACACAATTCGTCGCCCTCGTTCATATGATTGAGCTTTTCGGTGGTGGCACCGACTACTTGATAAATAATGGTAACCGTACCCGCCGTGCGATCGTAATCGGCAATGGTAAGCGGGATTCGTTCGCCGTCGGCATCGGTGCGCAAAATAATAAACTGACCCGGCTCGGCTTTGCGTGCCACCATAGGCGCTTCGATGTCCATGCGCGTTACGGTCGGATTCAACACTTGTTTTTTGAGAATCTTGTACATAGATTTTTCCTTCTTCCAATAATATGGGCACGTAAACCGTGCTTTTTTTACGTATATATTGTAGTACAATGTTAAAAAAAAGTCAAGGGGCAAGAGCGAATACGAAACAAGTAAATTTTCCCGCACACCGGCGGTGAGCACCTGCGGTGAGCGTTCCCGCGCCGCCCCTCTTTCTCGCCTCCCTTGTGTAAAGGGAGGTGGCACGGCGTAGCCGTGACGGAGGGATTG
>CAYNXA010000288.1:0-2736 GCA_964401015.1 uncultured Oscillospiraceae bacterium | reverse complement strand
ATATCATAGGGCAGACAAATTCCGAAGTCGCCGCTTTTTAAAAGGTATTTCTCACCGTTTGAATAGCAAAGGAGACTGCCGTCTATTACATATACAAGTTCAAAACTCTTATGAAAATGGGAATTCCAAACTTCGGTTCGGTAAAATACAGCGTTAAAATTATGGCTCAAAGAGTTGTGCGGCTGGTGAAAAATCATATTAACCCTCCCATTAGGATAATTTTCTGCTAATATTATACAATATTATGCGAGTAAAAGTCAACTATCTGCTTTATTATTAAGATAGGATAATAAGAAAGGATGGAAGAGTAATGACAGAAATTTACAACAACCTTTATAATTTTATTGTTAGCAAGAAACATCATCAGTACCGCCACACGGTAGACTGGAATTTGGCTGAGGAATATTCGGCTAAGGGGCTGTCTCCGATTGAGCGTATGTCCGACCGTTTCAGTAGAGTTTGCGAGGAAGAAAAGGCAGTTATTTTAGAGGGCGAGCAGATAGTATTTTTGCGTACCGTTGCCAATTTGCCTGATGTTTTCACCGAGGCTGAATGGAAAGAAATCAAAGCAAAGCACTATATCCACGAACTGGGATATATGTCCAATTTATCCCCTAATTACTATGACACCATAAGCCTTGGGCTTCTTAAAAAGCGTGAAACCGCCGACGAATACGGAAAAGCAGTAATAGACAATATTATTATGCTTTCAGATAAGTATTTAGAGGAAGCAAAGAAACAGGGTAGAGAGGATTTGGTTGAGATTTTAACTCAGGTTCCCCGTTATCCTGCTCGCAATTTCCGTGAGGCACTTCAGTTTTTCAGAATTATTCATTATGCTTTGTGGCTTGAGGGAAATTATCACAACACCGTTGGCCGTTTCGATAAATATATGTACCCCTACCTTAAGGCCGATATGGAAAAGGGAATATATACCGAGGAGACCGCTTTGGAACTTCTTTGCGACTTCTTCCTTTCCTTTAATAAGGACAGTGACCTTTATGTTGGCGTTCAGCAGGGGGATAACGGTCAGAGTATGATGTTAGGCGGTATAGACGAAGAGGGAAAAGATGTATATAATCTATTGTCCGAACTTTCTCTTAAAGCATCATATAACAACAAAATGATAGACCCGAAAATAAATCTTCGTGTTTCGAAATCCACCCCCGCCGAGCGTTACACCGAGGCTACCAACCTTACAAAAGCAGGGCTTGGTTTCCCCCAGTATTCCAATGATGATATTGTAATTCCCGCACTTGAGTCTTTAGGATATGAGCATAATGATGCAGTTAACTACACCGTTGCTGCCTGCTGGGAGTTTATTATTCCCAATGTGGGTGCAGATGTGGCAAACATAGGTGCTATGTCATACCCCAAGGCGGTTGACAAGGCATTCCATAACGAACTTATTAAGTCCGAAACCTTTGAGGAGTTTTTCTATAGCGTAAAGAAAGAAATCTTTAAGGCAAGCGACGAAATCTGCAATAACATAAAGGATTTGTGGTTTATACCCTCACCCTTTATGAATGTGCTTATGGACTGCGATATTTATAACGGCGGAAAATATAATAACTTCGGTATTCACGGCACAGGTATTGCCACCGCCGCCGATACCCTTGCGGCAATTAAAAAGTATGTTTATGAGGAAAAATCTGTTACAAAGGAAGACCTTATAAAAGCGGTTGACGAAGATTTCGAAAACGCACCCGAACTTTTGCATAAACTCAGATTCGATGCACCGAAACTCGGAAATAATGACGATTTTGCAGACAGTATAGCAGTAGAACTGCTGGATACCTTTGCCGATTCTCTTAAAGGCAGAACAAATTGCAGAGGCGGTATTTTCAGAGCAGGTACAGGAAGTGCAATGTTCTATCTTCGCCACGCAGAGGAAATCGGTGCTTCGGCAGACGGCAGAAGAAGTGGCGAGCCTTTCGGCACCAACTTCTCTGTCAGCCTATTTGCCAAGGTTAAGGGACCGGTTTCGGTAATCGCTTCCATGACTAAACCCCATTTTGAACAGGCAATCAACGGCGGACCTTTGACCCTTGAATTCGACCAAAGCGTTTTTGCTGACGAAGACGGTGTGGAAAAGGTGGGACTTCTCGTTAAAAACTTCATTGACCGAGGCGGCCACCAACTTCAACTTAACACCGTAAATCTTGAGCGAATGCTTGACGCACAGAAACACCCCGAAAATTACGGACAGTTAGTGGTTCGTATCTGGGGTTGGAGTGCATATTTCGTAGAACTTGATAAGGAATTCCAAGACCACGTAATTGCAAGACAGGCATACAGTGTATGAACGGTGTAATATTCGACATTAAGGAAATGGCGGTGCACGACGGTCCCGGAATCAGAACCACTGTGTTCTTTAAGGGCTGTCCTTTAAGGTGCAAATGGTGTCATAACCCTGAGGGACTGACCGTTAAACCCCAACTGATGTATAAAGAGGCAAGATGTATTAAATGCGGAAGATGTTCCGTTAAGTGCAGTCACCCCGAATGTGAACCTTTCGGCAGATGCATTCGTGTTTGTCCCCAAAACTGCCTTGAAATATCGGGCAGAACGGTTGAGTCTAAGGTTCTTTCCGATGAACTTAAAAAAGGAGCCGAGGTTTTGGGTGAGAGTTTCGGAGGTTTTACCTTTTCGGGGGGCGAACCTTTGGCACAGCCCGAATTTCTCCTCTCACTTATGGAGGAGTTAAAGGATTTCCACCTTTGCATAGAAACATCG
>CAYNXA010000287.1:0-2784 GCA_964401015.1 uncultured Oscillospiraceae bacterium | reverse complement strand
ACGCTGATATTGCTGGCTATGTTCGGCAAATTCTTCGACCACGACAAAACGGTATACATTTCCACCACCGTTTTGACTTTGATTCCCGCACTATTCGATTTCGTGACCAACTTGCCCGAATGGATTTTATCTGCCGACCAAATCGAACGATTTCTTCGATTTGCCCGCGCGGTTCTTCCTTTCTTCGATCGCGGACTCGGCTGGGTTTGCCCCGCTTTGATCGGATTTATCCTCGGCATGGTTCTTCATTTTATCAAAAAAGGCAAAACGCGCAAAGCCGCCTAAAGAAACTTGCATAAAACACCGTCCGCACGACCCGACACGGCAAAAGCTTTTGTGTCGATATCGGCGGACGGTACTTTTTTATTCTCTATTTTTGCTTTCGCGAATCATGCTTTTCAGTTCGTGCAAAGCATCGGAAAGGGTGCCGACGCGATCGATAAGCCCGATATTGACCGCCTCGTTTCCGTCGATGACCGTGCCGATATCGGCAACCAATTCGTCGGTTTCGAGCATCAATTTTTTCAAAACCGATTCCTGTACATGAGAATTTCGCAAAATAAAATCCACGATTCGTTTTTGCATACGCGTAAAATAGGTAAAGGCTTGCGGAACGCCGATTACCAACCCGTTCATGCGAACCGGATGAATGGTCATAGTCGCCGACGGCGCGATAAAAGAGCGTTTTGCCGCAACGGCAAGCGGCACACCGATCGAATGACCGCCACCGAGCACCAAAGAAACGGTCGGCTTTTTCATGCCACAGATCAACTCGGAAATGGCAAGCCCCGCTTCCACATCGCCGCCGACGGTATTCAAGAGGATCAGCAAGCCGTCGATCTCGTCGCTTTCTTCGATACTCACCAACTGCGGCAAAACGTGCTCGTATTTGGTGCTTTTCGTTTGCGACGAAAGCGCATAATGCCCCTCGATCTGCCCCGCAACGGTCAGCGTTTGAATAACAATATCATCTTTTGACGTCTTGACGCTTCCCGAATCGATAATGTTTTTCAGTCGAACCCGCTCGACTTCCTGTTCGGTAAGCTCATGCGCACTTTCCCCGTACCCTTGTCCCGCATCCGATTCGGGCGGTATTTCGTTCGGACTGAAGATTTCGTCGGTTCCGCCCACGTCGGCGTCATACTCGGATAGCACTTCGCGTGCTTTCTTTTGTTCGTCGATCATAGAAAAAACCCCCTCGCGGCAATCACATTACAAAAAGCAGTGTGCCCGACAGGGGATTTTTTATACAAAAGTGTGCTTTTCCACACGCTCGGTCGGTATTTCGGAAACGATATTTGCAAGACAGATCGATCGTTCGAAATCATTTCAAAATCGGCTGCTCGTAAAACACCCAATCGTTTATGTGTTCGGGATCGGGCGTACCGATCGGCGAGATCGCGCGCTTTTCGACCAACGCCTTGTAGTTTTCGGCAAAATCGGCAAACGTAAGATTCCGTCCGCGCCGAATCGATTCGGGCGAAGTAAGCCCGATCTCATACATCAAAGGGCCGCTGTAATCGGCTTTTTCAAGCTCGGTCACAAGGTCTGCCCAATTCACCTTTCCCTCATACGGCATCCAATGACGCTCGTTGCGATAGTCGTAATCCGACACGTGAAGCGTTGCGATCTTCTTTCCGATTGCTTTTACAAAATCGACGTTGTAATCGGACAGCAAATGATTGGTATCCAGACACGTGCGCAATTTTTCGTGTGCCGTCAGCAAAACTTGCATTTCCGCAATCGTATTGCCGAGACAGGTGCGCGGCAGATCTTCGACGGCAAGCGTACCGCCCACACGCGCGGCAATTTCCGACAATTTGTTTAAGCTGTCCATCGACGCTTTCAGCCGTTCGGGACGTTCGGCATCGGTTATCGGCTCGGCACTCGGATGAATAACAAACAACGATACGCCGAAATCGGCGGCGCGCTTGATATGTTCACTCTGAAATTCGACGCTTGACGCCCGCAACGTTCGGTCACACGACGAAATATCGTTGGTTTCAAAAGGCGCAAATGCCAAGTGAAACGACCAAATCGGAACACTGTATTCGCGTGAAAAGCGCATACTTTGCGCCCAATCGAGCGTCTTGTAATCTTCGGTTCTCGGCGACACTTCCATAAGTTCCACGCCGTTTTCGGCATACGCACGAAACGTTTCTTCGGAAAGGTTTCCCGTCGAACAGGACGACATACCGAATTTCCAAGTTTTTGCATTTGTCATAGCCTATTACTCCCGTCCTTTTTGAATATTTATGTTTGGATTGTACCCTTGCTCGCAAAGTCGCTCCACAAGTTGCTTCGTTTGTTCGATCAGCAAAAGATCGGCGGCAAGATCGGCAATCTTAAAATGCAGTTCCCCGTGTTGACGATTGCCGAAGAAATCACCCGGACCGCGCAATTGCAGATCGTATTCGGCAATTTTGAAACCGCTCTCGTTTTCGCAAAGAATCTGCAAACGCTTTTCGGCATCGTTTCTGCCGCTTGCCAGTTTTCCTTCGATGATCGGCGACAGGAGAACACAATACGATTTATGCGTTCCGCGCCCGACGCGACCGCGCAATTGATGAAGCTGAGAAAGTCCGAAACGATCGGCATTTTCGACGATCATCAAAGCTGCATTCGGAACATTGACCCCGACTTCGATTACCGTCGTGGATACCAAAACATCGATCGTCCCGTTTGAAAATTCCCGCATGACGCTCTCTTTTTTCTTGGCTTTCATCTTACCGTGGACGAACGCAATGCGCAAATGCGGAAAAACATTTTTTTGCAAATTTTCGC
>CAYNXA010000286.1:0-2796 GCA_964401015.1 uncultured Oscillospiraceae bacterium | reverse complement strand
GGATTGGTTGCTTTTGTTCAAAAACGAAACGCACAACCATCCGACCGAAATCGAACCGTTCGGCGGTGCCGCCACCTGTATCGGCGGTGCGATTCGTGACCCGCTTTCGGGACGCAGTTATGTCTACGCCGCCATGCGTGTGACCGGTGCCGCCGACCCGCTTGCTTCTCTTTCCGAAACGCTTAAAGGAAAGTTGCCCCAGCGGAAGATCGTAACGACCGCCGCCGCCGGCTATTCCTCTTACGGCAACCAGATCGGTCTTGCTACGGGACTTGTCGACGAGCTGTATCACAATGGCTATGCCGCCAAACGATTGGAGATCGGCGCCGTTATTGCCGCCGCACCTGCCGAAAATGTTCGCCGCGAACGTCCTTTGCCCGGTGATTTGATTCTGCTTCTCGGCGGAAAAACCGGACGCGACGGTTGCGGAGGTGCAACCGGCTCGTCCAAATCGCACACTCTTTCTTCGCTGGAAAATTGCGGTGCCGAAGTGCAAAAGGGCAACGCTCCCGAAGAACGCAAATTGCAACGACTCTTCCGCCGTGCCGACGCTTCTCGCTTGATCAAACGCTGTAACGACTTCGGTGCGGGTGGTGTTTCGGTCGCCATCGGTGAGCTTGCCGAGGGAATTTCCATCGATTTGAATGCCGTTCCCAAAAAATATGAGGGACTTGACGGCACCGAACTTGCCATCAGCGAATCGCAAGAACGTATGGCACTCGTCGTGGCGCCGCAGGATGCAGAACGATTCCGCGCCATTGCCGAAGAAGAAAACCTCGAAGCGACCCTCGTTGCCGCCGTGACCGAGAACAAACGCCTTGTCATGAACTGGAACGGTCAAACCATCGTGGATATCAGCCGTGAATTTCTCGATTCCAACGGTGCCGAAAAACACATTACGATCGCTCCCGAAAAGTCCGAATCGTTCGAACGGGTCGAAACGCGTTCCTTCGGCGAAGCATATCGTGCATTGGCGGGCGATCTCAACGTATGCTCAAAGCGCGGTCTTTCCGAACGCTTTGACTCGACCATCGGTGCCGGAACGGTTCTTGCACCGTTCGGCGGAAACGAACAAATGACCCCCATTCAGGCGATGGTTCACAAGATTTCGGTGGAAAAAGCCGATACCGCCGCCTGTTCGGCTATGGCATACGGCTTCAACCCATATATTTCCGAAAAAAGTCCCTATCACGGCGCTTATCTCGCCGTTGTCGAATCGGTGTCCAAACTCATTGCCGTCGGCATGTCGTTTGAGGACGTATATCTTACCTTCCAAGAATATTTTGAAAAACCCGCACACGACCCCAAGCGTTGGGGCAAACCTCTTTCCGCTCTTCTCGGTGCATTGGATGCACAACTGGATTTCGGCATTGCGGCAATCGGCGGCAAAGACTCTATGAGCGGAAGTTTTGAATCGCTCGACGTTCCGCCGACCCTTGTTTCGTTTGCCGTTACGACCGGAAAGATTCGTGACGTCATTTCGAACGATTTCAAGGGTGCGGGGCACAAAGTCGTTTTGCTCACCCCCGAATACAACGACGCACACCTGCCGAATCCCGCTTCGCAAAAAGCGTTGTACGACACGGTTTACCGTCTTATTTCCACGGGCAAGGTTTTGGCTGCCTACACGCCTACCTACGGTGGAATTGCCGAGGGCATTATGAAAATGTGCTTCGGAAACAAAATCGGCTTTCGCTATGAAACCGACGCGGACATTTTTGCCTATTGCTACGGTTCGTTCGTTTTGGAATTGACCGACGATGCGCCCGCTATCGGCAAACTTCTCGGCTATACGACGCAAGCCGAAGAGATCGTAAAAGACGACAAAACGCTTTCCCTTTCCGAATTGCTTTCGATCTACGAAGGAAAGCTCGAACCGATCTTCCCCACCCGCGCCAAAACGGCGGCAAAAGTCGAAAAAATCGACGATTATACAAGACGAAGCAACGTAGCTCCCGCCGTTCGTTCGGCAAAGCCGACGGTTTTGATTCCCGTATTTCCCGGCACGAACTGCGAATACGATTCGGCAAAAGCCGTTTCGGAAGCGGGCGGCAATCCCGAAATTTTCGTTGTACGCAATCTTTCCGCCGATCGGGTATCGCGTTCGGTCGAAGCTTTCGCAAAGCTCACACGCAAAGCGCAAATGATCTTTATCCCCGGTGGTTTTTCGGGCGGTGACGAACCCGACGGCTCGGGTAAATTCATTACGGCGTTTTTCCGTAATGCCGCCATTAAAAACGAAGTCGGTGCGCTCTTAGACCGGCGCGGCGGTTTGATGTGCGGAATCTGTAACGGATTCCAAGCGCTGATCAAGCTCGGACTTGTGCCTTACGGCAAAATCATCGACACCGATGAAACTTGTCCCACACTTACCTACAACCGCATCGGTCGCCACCAATCGCGCTTGGTGCGCACACGCGTATGCTCGGTTCATTCACCTTTCCTTGCCGAAGCAAATGTGGGTGACGTATTTACCGTTCCGATCTCACACGGCGAAGGACGATTTGTTGCCGACGAAGCTTTGATTCGCAAATTGTTTGAAAACGGACAAGTAATCACCCAATATGCCGACGAAAACGGCATGCCGACTGCCGATATTCTTTCCAATCCCAACGGTTCGGACTTTGCAATTGAGGGCATCGTTTCGCCCGATGGTCGCGTGCTTGGAAAAATGGGACATTCCGAACGAATCGGAAAAGGACTTTACAAGAATGTTGTCGGCAACTATGACATGGGTCTGTTCCGCAGCGCCGTTAAATTCTTTAAGTAATTTCAAAAACCGCCGCAATTCTATAT
>CAYNXA010000285.1:0-2797 GCA_964401015.1 uncultured Oscillospiraceae bacterium | reverse complement strand
AAAGGTACGTTGCGGAAGCCGCTTGAAAAATTCACAAAAATTTTTTTAGTTTTTTTCTGCTTTTACTCTTGACTTTTTCCTCGGAAAATACGATTTTTGCGGTGAATCGCAAATTTTGCAAAGCGGGCACATTCCCTCTTTACTTTTGCCGTGCGGTGTGGTAAGATAAAGAAAAAAGGCGCACCTGCGCACCTAACGGTGAGTATTCCCGCGCCTACGGCGCACGCACGGGATTTACGGTGGCGCGCGGGAGCCTTGTCCTTTTAGCTTTCCTTGCCTAAAGGAAAAGCAACAAGTTGCTTTGGGGGACCACGCGAAGCGTGGTGGAGGGATTCTTAAAACTTGCGCCGACATAAATTTGACAATTCCCGCCCACTTTCCGTTTCAATTTGAAAGGATTCTGTCATGAACATCCAACCCCGCTCTTTTTCCCGCCCGATCGTTCTCGAAAATACCGCCTTTCGTTTGGTCTTGAACGAGCGCGGCGAAGCCGAAAGCCTTATCGACAAGGCAACGTCCCGCGAACTTCTCGCCGAAAAGAACCGTCCTTTTTTCACGGTGACCGAAGCGCGTCCGCATTTGAACGAAGTCAAGCTCTCCCGCCCCAACAAACGCATGACCTGTCGTGCCGTCTCTTTGCGACAAGAGAGCGAAAGTCTTATCGTCGGGTTCGAATATGCCCCTTACGAAGCGGTAATTGCCGTGACGGTCGCCGAACGGTATATCACCTTTACGCTGACCGAATTGCGCGCGCTTGTCGGCGAATTCAACGGTCTTTCGACCACACCTCTCCCCATCGAAGTGGGCATAATTCGTCTGTCGGTGCGATCGCTTTCGTCGTTCGGCGAATGGCTGAACGTCCTTTTCGACGAAAAAACCGCCGTCGCCGTCGTGGCGGCAAACCCTTTCGCGCGTATCGATTCGGACGATCGGGACGATTTTCGCATTTTGACCGCCGACGCGGTAAAAGACGTAAAACTGTGCGGCACATCGGCATCCCTCATCGTTTCGGAAAAAGCCGAACTTTTGACGGCAATCGACGAATTGGAAGCCGCTTACGGCTTGCCGCACGGTGTAAAAAGCCGCCGCGCCGATACGATAAACCGTTCGATCTATTGGTCGGACGACATAACCCCCGAAAACGTCGATTATCATATCGAAAAAGCCAAACGCGGCGGTTTTTCGATGATGCTTCTCTATTATAAATCGTTTATCGACGACCGCGTGTTCGGGCAAAGTTATGCTTATTGCGGCGAATACGACCGTTTTCGTCCCGAATATCCGAACGGACGCGCCGATTTGCGAAGCGTTCTTTCGAAAATCCATGCGGCGGGCATTACGCCGGGTATGCATATTCTTCATTCACACATCGGTATCAAGACGCATTACGTCACACCGATCGCCGACCCGCGTCTCGGTTGTGTGCGCATCTTTACCCTTGCGCGCCCTCTTTCACTCGTCGACGACACGGTTTATGTCGAACAAAACCCGGAGGGGTGCTATTCCGAAAACGACTGCCGCGTTTTGCGCTTCGGCGGCGAAATTTTGCATTACGAAAGCTATACGACCGAGCCGCCCTATCGGTTTGTCGGCTGTAAGCGCGGACATTACGACACGATCGTCACCGAACATCCGCGCGGCGAGATCGGCGGTCAACTCGATATCAGCGAATTCGGCGCGTCCAGTATTTACATCGACCAAAATACCGATCTGCAAGACGAGATCGCCGACAAGCTGTCCGAACTCTACGCTTGCGGTTTTCGATTCGTTTATTTCGACGGCTCGGAGGGGGTAAACGCACCCTACGATTTTCATGTGGCAAACGCCCAATATCGCGTATATCGCAAACTTTCGCCCGAACCGATCTTTTGCGAAGGGGCGGCGCGGTCGCATTTCGGTTGGCATATGCTCAGCGGAGGCAATGCGTTCGATACCTTTCCCGCCGAAGTTTTCAAGGAAAAGATCGTCGAACATCCGCTGGAAGAAGCCCCGCGTATGCAAAACGATTTCACTCGCCTGAATTTCGGCTGGTGGGGACATTGGCAACCGCAAGACGCACCGATACAGCCCGATATGTACGAATTTGCGACAAGTCGTGCCGCCGCTTGGGATTGCCCCGGAACGCTTATCACTTTTCCGCACATGTTGGAAAACAATCCGCGCATCGAAGATTGTTTGGAAGTATTGCGCCGTTGGGAATATGTGCGTAAAGAAAAACTTCTCACCACCGCCCAAAAAGAAGCGCTCAAAGACCCCGCAACCGAACACATTTTGATTCAAAACGAAAAGGGCGAATATGAGCTTTTGCCGTATGAAAAAATCGAAAACGCGGCAAGTGGTTCGGACGAGCTGTCGGCATTTGTTTTCGAACGAAACGGAGAACGGTTCGTCGTTTGTCATCATACGACGGGCAGTGGAATTTTGTCCTTTTCGCTTTCGTCGGAGCAATTCGACTATCGCGACGCACCCTATGGGCAGTCGATTCCCTTTGAATTCAACGAAAAAACCGAAACCGCCCGTTTGCCGATTGCCGAGCGGCGCTATATCGTCACCTCACATTCGAAAGAAGAACTCGTGCGCGCGATTCAAACATCACACCTGCGGTGAGCATGCCTCGCCTACGGCGCGCACGAATTTTATGTCGGCATAAATTCCGACAATTCCTCACACGATTTACGCAACACATTGAGATTTTACGCCGCCACACCTTGCTTTTTTTACAAAAGTATTGTATAATAACCTATATTCAATAAATTTCGGAAAGGTACGTGAAAAAATGAAGAATACCGACAAATCC
>CAYNXA010000284.1:0-2799 GCA_964401015.1 uncultured Oscillospiraceae bacterium | reverse complement strand
AATGCAGGAAAAACCGTAACGGTTTCTTCTGCATTTAATGATACTCTCAACAAATCGTATTTTCCGACGATTATGCGATTGACAGATGAGGAAAAACGTGATATACTATTATAATGTAAGATTATGTGTGAGACGGAGTGTCGATAAATTTGATGGGTAATGGTTCCCGTGCTGTCGGTGTGTTCGATTCGGGGTTGGGAGGGCTTACGGCTCTCAAAGAACTTCGCGCGCTTATGCCGAACGAAAATTTTATCTATTTCGGCGATACGGGACGTGTCCCTTACGGCACGCGCTCGTATGAAACGGTTTTGCAATATGCCGACGACGATATGCGTTTTTTGACCGGTTTTGACATCAAAGCGGCGGTGGTCGCTTGCGGAACGGTCAGCGCGATCGCCTTGCCGACGCTTGCCGAAAAGTTTTCTTTGCCGATAATCGGCGCGGTCAGCCCCGCCTGTCGGGCGGCTTGCCGTGAAACGCGCACGGGACATGTGGCGGTTTTTGCGACACCCGCGACGGTTGCACGCAAGGCATACGAAACCGAAATTTTCGGTATCGATCGCGAAATCGCGGTTTGATCGGTTGCCTGTCCCATGTTTGTGCCCCTTATTGAGGGGGGCTATATCGACCGCGACTGTCGGGTGACCCGCCTTATCGCCGCCGAATATCTCGAAAAACTGCGCGGCAAAGACATCGACACGCTTATCCTCGGCTGTACGCATTATCCCATCATTCGCGATCTTATCGCCGACGTGGCTAAAGAATTGCTCGGCGAAGCGCCCGTCATTATCGACGCGGGCCGTGAAGCGGCAAAAGCGACCGCCGCGCTTCTTTCCGAAAAAAGGCTTCGAAACGACGGTGAAAAAAACGGCTCGGTTCGCTATTTCGTCAGCGACGAAACGCAGAATTTTACGTCGATCGCGTCCATCTTTTTGGGCGAAGAAGCACAAAACGTCACCAAAGTACAGGTCGGATGACGCAAAGTACGCCGGGTCGAGAGGCGAAAAAACCCCTCGAAGTTTGAAAACCGACCTCGAAACCGATCCGAAAGGAGGAGGCTTTTATGACCGAATTTTCTTCGGGTTTTTCCGAGCATTCCGATCTGCTTGATTCCCGCGATTTATCGGATTCCTCCGACGGGGACGAGTCCCCCGACCTTTCCGAGATGATAGCAAGAATGAAAGAGTTGTGGGACAATTTGAAAGAGGAAAACGACCGAGAGGACGATCGGGAACCGAATTGTCGCGTGCGATTGAGGGGGCGGCATTATTATGCCGACCGCGAATTTTTCATCAATCCGTACGGAATAACCTTTTACGACGATATTCGCGCATCGCGCGAAAATCCGCACATCGCCGCATCGAGTCGGTACGAACCGTCGATCTTGGATCGATATTTCGAAGATCCGTTTATGCCGCCCGTGCCGTCGGTACCGAACCTTCCGAGCCGTCGGGAAATGCGGATTTTGCGGCATATCGGCGAGAAATATATCGAAAAAAACAAGCTATCCGACCGAGATATTTGCGAGTTGTCTTGCGATTGCGAGGGATACATTTACGAGCGGGACGGTATGACGGTCGTGCGCTACGGCGTTTTTGAGCCGTCGTTCCTTTGCTTTCGAACCGAAGATTCTTTTTCGGCGAATTTCGCGTTTTCCCCCATTTCCGCCGTCAGCTTTGAACGGGGACGGCGCATGGCGCAGACGCTACGGTATCCGCTCCCGTCCGGGAACCCTTTCGAAGTGCCCGAAACGATCACCGTGGATTTTTCGGTCAATACCGAAACTCTATCGCACGATATTACCGCGAAAGAGGGCGGCAAGCTTGCTCTGCGCTATTCAATGATCGTCGGCACGACCTGTTGTGAAAGGACGGATCTGTCGATAGAAGTGCGAAAGCTCGATGGGGACAGCCTCTTTTAGCGGTCTTTCCCTTTTCGAAGAAAAGCGCTGATGGGGCTTGAAAAAGGCGGCGCGCATTTTCAACTTTCCATTTTCCAATTGTCATTTTCCATTGTTACGAGGTGTTTTATGTTCAACCCGCTCCGAACGATTTTCACAAAGTTTTCCGCGCTTTTGACGGCGGGAACGCTTTTGCTTTCTTCGGCGACCCTGCCCGTGGCGGCATCGTCGCTTTCCGACGCGAATACCGATGCGAATTATGCTTTGTTACAAGATATCATCGACCTCTATCTCGAAACGTCACTTTACGAAACCGATCGCGATACGCTGATCGAAAGTATGCTGTACAACTATCTTGCCAAAGACCCGATGGCATTTTCGGCGCTCGCCGACTCGCTTTTGTCGGCAAACGACCGTTACAGCGCCTATTATAAAGCCGAATCGGGCTTTATGTCGGGCACGACCAAATCGTTGGGGGTTATCGTTGCCGACAGCGCAACTTTTGACGACGAAACCGACACGCAACGAAAGCGCGGTGTTTACATAACCGAAGTGTTGCCCGAATCGAACGCGGAATTTGCCGGTATTTTGGCGGGCGACCGATTCGTTTCGATCGAGGGGATAAACGTCGAGGGACTTTCCGTGACGGGAATTCAATATCTTTTGAAGCTCATGCCGCTTGTCGACAAAGACCCGAATGCGTCGAAAGTGTACACCAATGCGACCGAAAGTCGGCTTGACGAAGAAACGCTTGCCGAATTTACCATGCTCGATTGGGATCCCGCCAAGGAAATTTCGATTCGCTTCGAACGGACTCTTTCGGACGGCTCGTATGCCGATATCGATGTGTCGCTTCCGCGCGGCACGACCCGTACCAAAGATATTACGCACACGTACGA
>CAYNXA010000283.1:0-2805 GCA_964401015.1 uncultured Oscillospiraceae bacterium | reverse complement strand
GCGCTTGTCTACGAGCAAGACAAACAGAATGCGGGCGGAATCCTCGCGCGTGCGAAAGCCGAAGCGGAAAAACTCTTTTCGCAAGCAAAAAGCGATGCGGCGGCACTTCTCGAAAAAAGCCGCAAGGAAGCGTCCGAACACGCCGAAAAAGTCAATGCCGAAAGCGAAAAGCTTGTGGAAGAAAATATCCGCAAAGTTAAATATTTGTATCGCCGCCGCGACGAATTGTTGTCGGCTTTTCAAAAAGTAAAGGACGCCGCCGGCGGATTTTATGACAGTGTTGCCAATACGCTGTCCGATGGGAAAGACGAACCGTAATCGACAAACGATCGGTCTTTCGTTTTTTCGGAAGAATGCAAGTTTACGAAAGGATTTTCTTTCCATGGCTGTTTATCATTTGAAAACCGAGGAATTGGCGGAAAAAGCGCCGCTTTTGCGCGCCGGCGATGAAGTTTATCTTTCGGGTACGTGCTATACCGCGCGCGATGCGGCACACAAGAGGATGAAAGCTTTGTCGGACAGCGGTGCTCCTCTTCCCTTTGATTTAAGCGGCGCCGTCATATATTACGCGGGCCCGACTCCCGAGCGCCCCGATATGCCGATCGGCTCATGCGGTCCGACCACATCTTCTCGTATGGATCCGTATGCGCCCGAACTCTTGGATCACGGATTGTGCGCCATGATCGGCAAAGGAAAACGCTCACGGCAAGTTTGCGATGCGATCGAACGCAACGGCGCCGTCTATTTCTGCTCGATCGGCGGAGCGGGCGCACTGGCGGCAAAATGCATAACCGAATGTCACGTCATCGCTTTTCCCGAATTGGGATGCGAATCGGTAAAGAGGCTTTCCTTGTGCGAATTTCCCGTTTATGTTGCGATCGATTGCCACGGCGGCAGTTTGTTTTGCGATTGAGTGCGCGCCGAGTCATTAGCGCTTTCTCGCGACCTTTCATCGTGTGTTCTTCGATGCATACCAACTTTGGCTACGGTTTATAGCGGTGCGGAAAACTCTGCGCCGTTATTTTTTCGCATTCATTTTCTTTTCTTATTTTTCCATCACATTCTTGTTCAAAAGCTTCGATACGGCATCGTTTGCGCACAGCAGATGACAATGCTCGTAAAGGCGTCTTTTTTCGTCATTCTCGATTCGATACACAATTCCGTATTCGGCGGCGTGACTCGACAACGTCGGGAATGTTTTTTCATCGTGCAAAAGCAACAGCAGTCGCCGCTCCCCTTTTTGTTCGCAAAGCAAAGTCGACTTTCCGACATACCCCGCACACGCCAAGCGTTCGCACAACCGATACAGCGCTTCGTCACTTTCCGAAACGAACAGCAAATCGGTTTTTCGATTTTGCCGTACGTCATCTGTTTTCGATACGGACAACTCGGTTCCGCTTTTTGTGACGAACAATTCGCATCCGCCGTCCGCCGATTGAAAAAGGTGTACGGTAATCGGTTCGGTTCCGACATCGAATCCGATCTCGCTGTCGGCATACGCCAACAGCTCGCGCAACAGGTTTCTTGTTTTTGGCTTTGCGCCGTCCAAAAGCTCGACCGTCAGTCCGCGTCGGAAGAGTTCTTCGCACGTAAGAGAGATTTTTATGTTTTTTTCGTTTATGTACAAAAATTCCATGAGAGCGTTTCTCCTCTCGGTCGGGATATGTTATCCCTCTTTAATTTCGATTTTACTCTATTATAATACGAAAGACGGTCTTTTGTCACCGCACAATTTATGGAATTTACTTTTTGGGATCGGTTATGTTATTCGGGAATGGACAAACAGACAGGCGGCAAAATGTGAAAACAGCCGATTTATCCATGCAAATATCGACATTTTGAAGATTTGCGGTTGAAATTTTCACCAAAACGTTGTATAATATAGGCACAATCATTTGTAAATACCTCACGAAAGGAACTCGAACTCCGATATGGCTATCACATTTTCCGGCGGTGTTCATGTAAACGGTTGCAAGGGCACCGATAAAAAACAAATCGAAGCAATGCCCGCACCCGAATATGTGGCACTGCCTTTGCAACAGCACATCGGTGCGCCGACCAAGGCAATCGTTTCACCGGGCGACTATGTTACCATGGGTCAAGTCATTGCCCGCAACGACAATGCGCTTTCTTGCCCCGTTCATGCGAGCGTTTCCGGTACCGTCGAACGTATCGAAATGCGCAATTCGTACGGTGCCGCCGGCAAAACGGAATTTATCGTTATCAAAAACGACGGATTGTATCGTCTGTGCGAGACGATTCGGCCGCTTGAAAAAAAGATTACCGATATAACCTGTGACGAAGTTATCGCTATGGTACGCGAAGCCGGTATTTCCGGCATGGGCGGCGCGACCTTTCCCGCGTATGCCAAAATTCAATCGGCGGTCGGCAAAGCGAACGAGATCATCGTAAACTGTGCCGAATGTGAGCCGTTTATTACCGCCAATCATCGATTGCTTCTCGAACATCCTTCGGACGTGATCGGCGGCGTCAAGATCCTCATGATCGCACTCGGCATTAAAAAAGCAACATTTGCCATCGAGGACAACAAGAAAAATGCGGCAAAGGTCTTGGAAGAACAGATCGGTGACGACGACACGTTGACGGTGAAACTCTTAAAGACCAAATATCCGCAAGGCGACGAACGCCAGATCGTTTATGCGCTCAACGGTGTGCAGATTCCGACGGGAAAACTTCCCGCCGATGTCGGCTGTATCCTCTTCAATGCCGAAACCTGTTCCGCTATCTATCACGCCGTTATGGACGGTATGCCCCTCATTTCCCGCATTGTAACGGTGGACGGTG
>CAYNXA010000282.1:0-2808 GCA_964401015.1 uncultured Oscillospiraceae bacterium | reverse complement strand
ATATCCGCAGCGTTGGCGTTATGGGCGATGAGCGCACCTATGATTACGGCGTGGCTCTGCGTGCTGTTACCACCACCGATTTTATGACGGCAGAAAGCTACGAGATGCCTTGGAGCGTTCTCGGAACAGTGACCAGCCGTATCGTCAATGAGGTCAAGCACGTCAATCGTGTGTTCTACGATTGCACCGGTAAGCCGCCTGCAACGATCGAGCTCGAATAATGCGCAAATTCTGAAAAGTATCGAAGTAATGCGGTATTTTGGAGCGGAAACGGCTTCTTGATACTGATTTGATACTAACGGACAATTATTCATTCAAAGAGACATGAGAATGCCCTCTGAGAAACGGTAAGTTTTTCAGAGGGCATTTTTGTGTCTTTTATTCTTTTCGCCACTTTTTCTTTGGCTCATAGCGGCCACAGCCATCGGCGGTCTGAGGCCAGTTGAGTTTCCATTCTTGATACTCTTCCTTGGTGATCTCGCCATCCCGGAGCTGCTTCTTGCGGAGCTGCCACTCCTTCAGAAACTCGTCCAGCAGACGATAACGGAAGCTGACCGCCATGTGGTTTTCCGGGAAGTCCGGGTCAGTGGTGTCTGTGACCTCATACAGCCGTGTGCCGGGATAATGCTCATCCAGTTCAAACAGGGTGTACATGACATCCTCGGCAGCGTAGAGGGTTGGCTCGTAGAGAGAACGGTAGTTCACATCCAGAACCTCCGCAATTTTGCGGAGCAGGTCTTCCTTGGGAGTGCGGGTATTGCTTTCATACTGCGCAATGCGGATGTCTGCGCTCTTCTCTTCAAACCCAATGGCAAGGCCCAGTTCTTTCTGGGTCATACCACGAAAGTTGCGGGCACGCTTGATGCGGTCACCAACTGCCATGTGATTGCCTCCTGACGTTAAATAAACATTTTTGTTAAGTATAGTATAGCACATGAAAATAGGAGGTGCAAGAGAAAGTAAACAAAAAAGTTTAAGAAAATGCCGAAGCACCCCTTGACTTAACGGAAACTGTTTAGTATAATGAGGACGCGAAAAGATAAACAAAAATGCTTAGTGAAAATTGAATGACCGCCAAACTGACTCAAACCGCCAAGACCTTCCGCAAGGAAGCGAGCGCTCTGCAAGGGGACGGCACAGCACCGCAAAGGGGATTTGCCTGCCGGAAGTCAGCGAGGATGAAGCGGCACCGAAGTAAAATCAGAAACGAAAGGACAGAACATGGCAAAAAGCATTTTTATCAAGGCGAACGAACTGGCGGCAGAGCTGGAAATCTCTCAGGGACTGGCGTACAAGATGATTGCCCAGTGGAATGAGGAACTGAAAGCCAAGGGCTACACCACCGTGGGTGGCCGGGTGAGCCGACAGTACTATCAGGAGAAAATCTACGGGGCGGGAAAGGAGTGATCCGATGCCAGCCTACAAAGATTCCACGCAAGGCACATGGTATGCGGCCTTCTACTATGAAAACTGGAAAGGCATCAAGCAGAAGAAGCTGAAACGTGGGTTTGCCACGAAAAAGGAAGCTCTGGCATGGGAACGAGAATTTCTGCTTCAAAAGGCGGCAGACCTGACCATGACCTTTGAAGCGTTCGTGGAAATTTATATCACGGACAAGAAGAAGCGGCTCCGGGAAAACACATGGTCTACGAAAGAGCACATCATCCGAATGAAAATCTTACCTTATTTCAAGGAAAAACGGCTCAGTGAGATCAAGCCACGGGATGTGATCGCATGGCAGAATGAGCTGATGAACTACCGGGACAGGAATGGAAAGGCATACTCGCCGACCTACCTTAAAACGCTCCACGGACAACTCAGTGCTATCCTGAACCATGCGGTGCGGTTCTATGGGCTGAAATCAAACCCGGCAGCAACAGCCGGGAGCATGGGCTCGGAAAAGCACAAGGAGATGCTCTTCTGGACGAAAGAAGAGTACCTCAAGTTTGCAGATGCAATGATGGACAAGCCGCAATCCTATTATGCGTTTGAAGTCCTCTACTGGTGTGGCATCCGAGAGGGTGAACTTCTGGCACTGACTCCGGCAGACTTCGATCTGGACAAAGGGCTACTCTCCATCACCAAATCGTATCAGCGCATCAAGGGCAGAGATGTGATCACGGATCCGAAAACGCCCAAAAGCATCCGGGTCATCCAGATGCCGCAGTTCCTGACGGATGAGATACGGGACTACCTGAAATCGCTCTACAAGGTTCAGGCAGACCAGCGGATATTTGATGTGACCAAGAGCTATCTGCATCACGAGATGGACAGAGGTGCAAAGGAAGCCGGGGTCAAACGTATCCGAATCCATGATCTGCGGCACTCCCATGTATCGCTCCTGATCGAGATGGGATTCTCAGCTCTGGCGATAGCAGACCGGGTGGGGCATGAAAGCGTGGACATCACCTATAAGTATGCACACCTCTTCCCCTCAAAGCAGCAGGAAATGGCAAAAAGACTGGATATGGAACGAAAGGAAGGATAAAAATGGAACGGGTACTCGACCAACAAGGAAGATGGCGAAACAAGGTGGTGGCATTCCGAATGTCACCAGAGGAGGATGCACTGCTGGAAGCAAAGGTCAGGCTATCCGGGCTGACCAAGCAGGAGTATATCATCCGCCGCCTGACCGACCGGGAAATTACGGTAGTGGGCAATCCAAGGGTATACAAAGCCCTGCGGGAACAAATGGCAGCGATTTCTTCAGAATTACAGCGGCTGACGGTAGCTGAAGAAATCTCACCCGACCTGCTGGAAACGATTCAAATGGTGGCTCTGACGTTGAATGGACTCAAGGAGGAATGT
>CAYNXA010000281.1:0-2832 GCA_964401015.1 uncultured Oscillospiraceae bacterium | reverse complement strand
CAGTCCTTTGGTCGGCGCTTTCTACGTTCCCGAAAAAGAAGGGAAAAAGCCGTCTTGCGAATTTTTGCTTCAATCTTCACAGGGAAAAGCCATTATTCTCAACTCCGACCAGCTTACCGTCAAAACGACCCGTTCTGCCGCCGGCGTATACGTCTTTACCTTGAAAAAAGGCATTGTCGTATCCAATGTATCGCTCTTTACCGACGACGGCAGCGAAGAAATGAAACGGTATTCGAAATATCGCAAATCCAAACTTCCCAGCACGGGTACTTTGTTGGAAGATTACGATATCAACGCAAAGCAAGTTTCTTTTGATTTTTAACGTTCCGTAATCGTTTTTCTTGCGTTCTTGCGTTCTTTCGTTATTTCTTTCGTTTTTTCGTTCATTCACTCATTCGCTTATTCACTTATTCACTCACTCATACAACACGGAGGCTTCCACTTTTGAAAAATACCGATTTCCGAAAGCCGACCGACGGTTACAAAGAGATAACGCAAAAGGGACCTTTCCGCATCACATCGGAAACCGCCCCGCTCACACCGATCGACTTGATCTTGTGTGCGATTCTGCTTGCGCTTTTTTCTCTTTGCGGTATCGTAAGCGTCGGCAATGTCTTGGCAATTGCTCTGCCGACGGCGGCGCTGTATGCCGCCTTTTGCTGTAAGCACTCCATGATCTTCAACACGGCACTCCCCCTTTTCGGATTTATTGTCGGACTTTGTGTAACGTTTGACGGCTATCGTGCGGTGGGCGCATTGCTTGCCGGAATTTTGGCATTTTGCCTGTTCGGGGCGCTTTCGAACGAATCGATACGCGGCGCCAAAACCGCGTCGGTTACTCGCTGTACGCTCGCATTGTGGTGCTATTTCCTGTTTTTGTTGCTGATTTATCGCCTGTTTCATGAGGATTTTTCGCTTATCGAAACGTTTAACGGATTTTTCGATGCGTTGGAACAATATTGGATCACGGCTTTCGAAACAAGCTACGCCGCGTCCGATTTCACCGACACCGTGGAGCAAGTGATCGAAACGGCTAATCCCCTGTTTGCTTTGTCCGATTCGGTCATTCCCACCACCGAACAGATTTCCGAAACCATTTCGTATCTTGTATTGCAAATACGCTATCTTGCCCCCGCACTGCTTACCGTTTGCTTTTTGATGCTGTCGTATGTGACCGCATCGCTTTTCAAACTGTTTTGCAACCTGTTCCGCGTCAAAGAGCCTTTCCGCGACAGACCGTACGAGATCACCCTTTCTTCGGTCGCACTTCTTTGCTACTTTGTCGCCTCGCTCGGCGCTTTGTTTGCCGGCGGGAAATGGGGTATTTGTCTCCACAATCTTTCGTATATTCTTTCCCCCGGCTTTATGCTGTGCGGTTTCAAACAGATCGGCGTATTTTTCGAACAGCGCGGACTGTCGCGCGGTGCCGTTGCCGCCATTCGGATCGCCGCCGGCGTATTGGTGTTATTCTCTGCCAATTTGGGAACAACGGTTTTGATCTTGCTCGGTATGCTTTATACCATGAATACCGAACTCCGCAAACACGGCGGAAGCGGTTCGTAACCGAAAAGCCGTTTCGACGCGGCATTTTTAGAGAAAGGAGTAACGGTTGTGAAAAATCTTTTGGAACAACTGAAAGCCATGACGTGGCGGAAAAGTATTTTGTGTGCCATCGGAATTCTTTCGTTGTATACCTTTATTTGCGGATTCTTTCAGCCGTTTTTGTGGGCGCTCGGTTGTTTTCTGCTGGTGCTGTATGCCGTTGCCGCCTTTTTGATCGCACGGCGCGACCGAAAAACCGAAGGGTTGCTTGCCGAAGGCAGTACCATTCTGGGCATCACGCTGGACTTCGTTATCCGTTTTCGCTCGCCGATTGCCATTCTTTCGGACGACGGCACCTTGATTTGGCATAACAACGCCTTTTCCGCCGCGGCGGGATCGGGTACGGCACGTTCGTATTACGGCAAACTCGCTTCCGACGTGGTCAATTCTTCGCTGACCGCCGGACGCTTGACACAGCTGAAAAGCGGTGCGACTTTCACCGTGCGGTTTCGCGAAACCGATTACGAATTGTCGGGGTACCGTTTGAATTCCGGCTCAAAAAGCTATTGCATGGTCGTATTCGACGATATCACACCCCTGCTTGCGGCACGTCGCGAGCTGTTGGAACGGAATCCGGTCGTCGGGTTTATTTTTCTCGACAATGTGGGAGACGCCATTCAGTTTTCACAAGACAAATATCGCAGCATTTCCGCCAAAGCCGCCGAATGTATTTCCGAATGGGCAAAAGATTTGTCGGGACTTTGCAAGGAATACGAGCGCGATAAGTACCTTTTGATTTTCGAAGAAAGCTCACTCGAAGCGGTTTTGGCTTCCAAATTCGATATTCTGGACACGATTCGCGAATTGGAGCCGGAAGAATCGGTCGTTCCGATGACCGCCTCGATCGGCATCACCGCCGTCCACGGAAATTTCGCCGTAAAAGAAGCGTCGGCGCAAGCGGCACTTGAGCTTGCTTTGCAACGCGGCGGCGACCAAGCCGTCCTACGCACCGAAAACGCCACCGAATATTACGGCGGAAAAACGCGCACCGTTCAGAAAAAAACAAAGATTCGTTCCCGCGTTGTGGCGGGAGAACTTACCAATTTGATCAAGCAAAGCGGCAACGTGCTGATCATGGGGCATAAATTTTGCGATCACGACAGCATTGCTTCTTGCGTCGCGGCGGCGCGCATTTGCACCGAACTCGGCAAACCGGCAAAAATCGTCATCAATCTGCACGACGCCAACTTAAAACCGATCTTCAATCGCATGCGCGGTCACACCTATTAC
>CAYNXA010000280.1:0-2866 GCA_964401015.1 uncultured Oscillospiraceae bacterium | reverse complement strand
AGCTGTGGATAAGCGCCAGATATCCGAGAGCCACAAACAAGTATAACATATAAGATTACTTCTGCTTTGTTTTACTAATTTATTGTATAACAATGTAAATAATAGGATTGAAAATGTACGTTCTATATAACCAAATGATATATTTTGTCCAGCCTCACTATTTTCAATATGTCCAGACAATTTGTCATAAAAAGACATCGATTGAAAGATACTGAGTGAATTCAAGAAATCGCTAACAAAGCCGAATTGCAATAAAAATATCACATTTGCTATTATAATTCCTATCCAACGAATATATCTAGGAATTTCTTTGCCTAATATAAAATATAATGGCAAAAATACAATTGATGAGGAATGAAATGTTGTACCTAGGATATTCAGAAGCATATATGGCAAGCATTTCCGTTTTTCCAAAAATGGTAATGACAGTAAAAACAAATCTATTGCTTTAACATTTCGATATAAATTGAATTCTATATACAAACCATTAAAAGCGATAAAAAATATAACTGGTAGTATTTGACTTGCGGTATAGCGTCTAAATACATATCTGAACACTAATAAGTCGATTAAAGTGTTCACGAATACCCATCCAAAATAATCTGGGACAATCGTCTTTATTATACTTGAATATAATACAAATCCAGGTTCAAATAGCCAATCAGTAAATGCTGAAGACGTAAAATTGAATAAATCAGGAAGATTTTCAAAAAAAATATAATAGTTTACAAAATCAGAATATATATGTCCTCTTAAACCAATAAATATTAAAAGTACAACAAATGATACTTTCCTAGCGCTAGCAACAGAAATTAATTTTATCTTTCTTGTCTCGTTAAGATACAAGAAAATCAAAAAAAGACATAGTAAAATATATGGAATAGCATTCATTATAGCATCTCAGATAAGATTCGTCTCTTATATTTACATGATTCTGATTTAATATTCTTCCCCAATAACGTATATACTAATTGATGGAAATAAAGCGAAAATATGTATATAGAGTTAGCAAGGAATATATAATATTGTGTGTAATTTCGTTTGTAAAAGATCATTCTGCCATTCTCTGATAATTGTAATCGTTTAAGATTGACAGAGGATTGAAAACTTTTACCTTCTAAATGCTGAATCTTAACTTGGGGTAAAGAGATTAACTTATAGCCCGCCTTATGAATTCTATAACATAGATCTGTTTCTTCATAGTACATGAAAAAATCAGGAGAAAAAGCACCAATCTTATCCAATACAGTTTTTTTTATCATTAAATCTGCTCCAGAAATATGTGCAGTATTAATTATATTGGATGAAAAATTGTGATACCATGATTTCCCAAAGAATAATTTTTCAGGAATATGAAAGAACAAGTTGTTAATTTCATCTGCTATCCCTGGGTATATTCTTTTGAATGAGAGAGCTGCTTTCATTTCTGCATCATAGAGATTTCCACCACATGCTCCGACCTCTGAGTTGCCATCAAGAAAAAATGATAAGAATTTGACAGCATTGTTGACAAGTATTGTGTCAGGGTTCAGAAAAAATATATTTCTTCCTTTAGCATACTTCAAGCCAAGATTATTAGCTCTACCGAAACCAAGATTCTCATTTTGGTATAGATACTTGACTCTGTAATCATTCGCAAAAAGATCCTTGCTTCCATCCGTTGATGCATTATCTACAAGTATAATTTCATAATCAAGTCCGACCGTTTTTTCTACGATAGAATCAATGCATTCAGATGTAATCTTTTTGGTATTATAGTTTACTATGATTATAGAAACATCCATATATCTGTTATTTTTTTATTTGTTAACATCGATTTTTCTCCACTCTCGTAAAAAAAAGAACAGAGCAGACAGCATTACAACTAATTCAGATATTGTCCACACAATAGCAGAACCTACAGCAGCCAAATGAGGGACTAAAATTACATTTGCTACCAATCCAACAATTGCTCCAAAAACAGAATTGATTAGAACCGCCTTGTCTTTTCCCATTGGCATAAGCGATTGAGTTATTAAAATCTGTTCAATGCCAATAATCAACACTAATGGGGCTATAATTCTTAATGGTAATATTGCTCCTTCATAGCCTATGCCAGCGATTATTTTAATTATAATCGGAGCAAAAATCTCTATAACTATCACACATGGTATCGCAAATGACAATAGAATTAGAACTGATTTCTTTATTAGCATCTCATATTCGCCATACTGTTTTTCTGATAATATAGATGCCATTCTTGGCATCATAACACCTGTAATAGCAGTAAAAGCCATTAAAATGATAGTATGTATTTTTGTAGAAGTAGTATAATAACCAACTTGAATATCTGTAGATACAAATCCAAGGTATGCAACATTAAAAGTTGTATACATTGATGTAAGAATGCTATATACACCAAGAAGACCAACTGATATTGAATACTCTTTTAATGAAGAGAAACAAAATCTAAGTTGAATAAACCGTCTTGCATATATCAGATTAATTATTGCATTTATAGCAATAGCAACAGTTGTTAAAAAATAATATACAGTAACATCATCAGCCTTTCTAACTAACAAGAAAACAGATAAGACATAGAAACAACGAACAAGTATTGTTCGATTTGTAACGTATTTAAAATCTTCAAGTCCCTTGAAGAACCACTCTATAAGGAGATAATTAAACACGAGTTTTAGCACACCAACCCACATCAAATCATAATTCTCATGCAATTTAGGAAAAGTATGCATTGCTATCAACAATATCATCAACGCTATCGTTGTTGTAATTGTATTTATAGTAAATAATTGGGAGAAAGTTTTCTGCAAATTCGTTTTATTTCCTTTACACCTTGCAACCTCTCGAATACCTACAGTACCTATAC
>CAYNXA010000279.1:0-2876 GCA_964401015.1 uncultured Oscillospiraceae bacterium | reverse complement strand
ATATAAAAAAGGAGGTTAACACATGTATCATTTCAAAGTAACCGGCATGAGTTGTGCCGCGTGCAGTGCGCGGGTGGAAAAAACCGTGCGAAACTTACCCGCCGTGCGGGAATGTGCGGTCAATTTATTGACCGGTGACCTTACGGTCGAGGGGGATCTTCCCCCCGAAGAGATCTTGCGTGCCGTCAAGAAAGCGGGCTACGGCATATCGTTTGTCAAACCGAAAGGCGAAAAAGGCAAAAAAGGCGAAAAGTCCGCGAAAAACGAGGTGGATTCCCCGCCGAACGACCCGTTTTATGATGCCGAAACACCGAAACTGCGCAAGCGATTGATCCTTTCGCTTATTGTTTTGGCGGCATTGATGTATGTTTCGATGGGGCATACCATGGCGCATTTTCCGTTGCCTTCCCTTTTCGATGAAAACCCCGTCGGGGTCGGGCTTTTGCAAATGAATTTTTCGGGGCTGTTGCTCCTTATCAACCGCAAATTTTTCATAAACGGTGCCAAAGGAATCCAAAACCGTGCGCCCAATATGGATACTTTGATCGCACTCGGTTCGGGGGTATCGTATCTGTGGAGCTTGTTCGTTTTGTTTTCGATGACACGAGCGAGTGCCGACGGCGATACGGCGAGAGCAACCGCTCTCTTACACGAATTGTATTTCGAATCGGCGGGTATGATCTTGGCGTTGATCACGGTCGGAAAACTACTCGAAGCCCGTTCGAAAGGCAAAACCACCGATGCGTTGCGCGGACTTTTGACCCTTGCGCCGAAAACCGCCACCGTTTTGCGACCCGAATCGTGTGAGGGTGCTTGCCCGATCGATACGGAAAACGCACGACGACCCGACGGTCAAACCGAAAACCGCCGTGAAGTGACCGTTTCGATCGATGACCTTGCGGTCGGCGATCTGTTTGTCGTTCGTGCGGGTGAAAAGATTCCCGCCGACGGCGTGGTGGTCGAAGGAGAGGGAGCGGTGGACGAATCGCACTTGACCGGCGAAAGTATTCCGATCGACAAAACGGTCGGAAGCCCCGTTTCATGTGCCGCCGTCAACCGTTCGGGCTATTTGGTATGCCGTGCGACGCGCGTCGGGGAAAATACCACTCTTTCGCAGATCATTCAAACCGTTTCGACTGCGCAAAGTACCAAAGCGCCGATTGCCCGCCTTGCCGACCGCGTTTCGGCGATCTTTGTGCCGACGGTCATGGTCCTTGCCCTTATCACTTTCGCCGTTTGGCTACTCATCGGGCAAACCTTCGATTATGCGCTGGCGCGCGCCGTATCGGTTTTGGTCATCAGTTGCCCTTGTGCTTTGGGACTTGCCACACCGGTTGCCGTTATGGTGGGCAGCGGCGTCGGCGCCAAACACGGCATTTTGTTCAAGACCGCCGAATCGTTGGAACAAACCGGCAAGATCACGACGGCGGCTCTGGATAAGACCGGTACCGTCACAAACGGCAAACCGACCGTGACCGATCTTGTGCCCGCCGAGGGGGTAACGACCGACGAATTGTTGCAATCGGCGGTGACCTTGGAACAAAAAAGCGAACATCCGCTGGCGCGGGCAATCGTCGCATACGGTGCCGAGCATGGTTTTGCCGCCGAAGAAACCGAAAACTTTATGACCTTTACGGGCAGCGGCGTGACGGTCATTTGCAGCGGACGTGTTTTGTACGGCGGTAACCGCACGTTGACTGAAAAGTTTTTGACGGGACGTGCCATAGCGGAACACATTTTGGGCGAACCCGAAGAAGAATTTGCAAACGAAAGGAATGCGGACACGGATGAAACGGAATCGATTCTTCCGCACCGTATTACGGAAAAAGCCGAGCAATTGGCAAACGAGGGCAAAACCCCTCTGTATTTCCTGAAAGACGGTCGTTTTCTCGGTCTTATCGCCGTTGCCGATACGGTAAAAGACGACAGTCGCGAAGCGCTTGCGGAATTTTCACGCATGGGGATTCGAACCGTACTTTTGACCGGTGACAATCCGAATACGGCAAAAGCCGTTGCCGAAGCGGTCGGAATCGATGACGTGATCGCGGGTGTTTTGCCCCATGAAAAAGCCGAAACCGTCACGGCATTGAAACAATCGACCGATCGCGCGGGTAACAAAAAAACAGGGCGAAAAACCGCCGAAAAAGTTGCCATGATCGGTGACGGTGTAAACGATGCGCCCGCTTTGGCAAGTGCCGATATCGGTATGGCGATCGGGGCGGGTGCGGATATTGCCGTCGATGCCGCCGAAATCGTGTTGATGAAAAACAGTTTGCGTGATGCGGTGCGTGCCGTTAAGCTCAGTCGGGCTACCTTGCGCTGTATCAAACAAAATCTGTTTTGGGCATTTTTCTATAATATTATCGGGATACCGCTTGCCGCCGGTTGTTTCGTTCGATTCGGCTTGACCTTGAATCCGATGATCGGTGCGGCAGCTATGAGCCTTTCGGGCTTTTGCGTCGTGACCAATGCGTTGCGATTGAATTTTGTAAAATTAAAATAATTTTTTATATTTTCGGAGGAAATGTATCATGACAAAAACCACTCTTATCGTTACCGGAATGAAATGCGGCAAATGCGAAGCGCATATGAATCAAGCCGTAAAAGAAGCTTTTTCGGTGAAAAGCGTTACTTCGTCGCACGAAAACAATGAAACGATCATTATCAGCCGTGAACCGCTCGATGAACAAAAATTGCGCGAAACGGTTGCCGAAACCGGTTATACGTTGGAAAAGATTACGTCCGAACCGTATAAGAAAAAGGGATTGTTCGGGTTTTAAGAAAGAGGGTGCGCGCCCCTATATCCAAGCCTCCCTCCGACGAGGGAGGTGGCGTGCCGTAGGCACGACGGAGGGAGCGATAGTGCCGCACATCGA
>CAYNXA010000278.1:0-2877 GCA_964401015.1 uncultured Oscillospiraceae bacterium | reverse complement strand
TGTCGGCTCCGCGCGGATTGACCGCCGCTTCGGGTATCGACGCGGTAACCCATGCGCTTGAAGCCTATGCCTCGATTATGGCAACCGATTATACCGACGGTTTGGCACTCAAATCGCTCCAATCGGTATTCGAATATCTCCCTCGCGCTTACGAAAACGGTCAGACCGACGTCGAAGCTCGTGAAAAAATGGCGAATGCCGCCACTATGGCAGGTATGGCGTTTGCCAATGCGTTCCTCGGCGTATGCCACTCGATGGCACATAAACTCGGTGCGTTCCATCATCTGCCGCACGGAGTTGCAAACGCACTCATGATCGAAGAAGTTCTTCGTTTCAATGCGTCGGAAGTTCCCACCAAGATGGGTACCTTCTCGCAATACGATCACCCGCATACCCTCGCTCGTTATGCCGAAGTTGCCGATTATCTCGGAATCAAGGGCAAGAACGACGAAGAAAAGCTCGAAAATCTCATCGCCGCCATCAACGAACTCAAAGCGAAAGTCGGCATCAAGAATTCGATCAAGGAATACGGTATCGACGAGAAAGACTTCCTCGATCGTCTCGACGAAATGACCGAGCAAGCGTTCGATGACCAATGCACCGGCGCTAACCCCCGTTATCCGCTCATGAGCGAGATCAAGGCCATGTATCTTAACGCTTATTACGGAAAACATGAGAATGTGTGAGGATCTTTCCGGAAATTCGTAATAGCGTAACATCGCGAGTGCGTGCGAAAACGCATTTGAGTAGGGGACAATCCCTACGTCACGGCTTCGCCGTGCCTCTCATACAAAGTTTATTTTTGCAATATGTTCGGCTCTACCGTATCCGTGTGCCCGCATAAAGACCCATTGCATCGTAAATTTCAGCGCATTGTGATGACAAAATTTATGCTTGCCCGTAGGGGAGGGGCTCTGCTTCTCCCGCACGGAAAAATGCCGTGATGAGGGAAAATGGAAAATTTGCCAAAACGCAAGCAAAACCGATTGCAAGGATATGATTATTCGCAAAACGGCTATTATTTCGTGACAATATGTACCGAAAACCGAATGCTGCTGTTATCCGAAAATCGAAATGCGGACATTGCAGAAGCGGAAATAAAGGAAACGGAAAAACGGTACAATGTCGAAATTTCACTGTACGTTATTATGACCGACCATATTCACATGGTAATAAAGCTGTGTACCGCCAAGCGGGAGGAGCAGAGCCCCTCCCCTACAGTGAATGATATACTTTGCACGTTCAAATCAAGAACCGCCAAAGCGATAAATGAGCAAGATCATTGCCGAGGACGTAAGGTTTGGCAACGAAGCTATTACGATCATATCATTCGAGACGAAACAGATTATGCGAGAGTTGCCGAATATATTTTGAACAATCCGCTGTATCGAGAGATTGCGCAAAAACAAACGATTTGAAGAAAATACCATAGAACCGATCGAAAACTCTTACAAAAAAACGAGGAGGAAAAAACATGAATCTTGACAGAATCATTGCGGTACGCAACAACAAAACCGTTTACCGCGACGGTGACCTTTGTTACAAGGTATTCAACGAGGATTTTTCCAAGGCGGATATTTTGAACGAAGCACTCAATCAAGCACGTGTCGAAGAAACGGGACTCCACATTCCGAAAGTGGTCGAAGTTACGTCGATCGACGGAAAATGGGCTATCGTGACCGAATATATCGAAGGGCAAACGCTGGCAAAATTAATGCAAGACAATCCCGAACGCTATGACGAATATCTTGAAAAATTTGTCGATCTTCAATTGAAAATGCATGCGATGACTTGTCCCATGCTCGGCAAATTGAAAGATAAAATGAATCGCAAGATTTCGCAGACCGATCTTTCGGCAACCGTTCGTTACGATTTGCACACCCGCTTAGAGGGCATGCCTAAACATAACAAACTTTGCCATGGCGACTTTAACCCGTCGAATATCATCGTTGCCGATGACGGTACTATGTATATTCTCGACTGGTCGCATACGACCCAAGGTAACGCATCTGCCGACGCCGCCAGAACCTATCTTCTTTTCTGGCTTGCCGGCGATATTACCGGTGCAAAGAAATATTTGAACCTTTTCTGCGAAAAGAGCGATACCGCACTCCAATATGTACAAAAATGGATGCCGATCGTTGCCGCTTCGCAGTCGGTAAAAGGCAATGACGCCGAACGTGAATTCCTCAATTCGTGGATCGACGTTGTGGATTACGAATAAATCGTTTTTTCTCAGTCCGTCTCTCTTTTTGCAAAAAAAGGGGGACGGACATTCCCGCTTATACGCCCCGCGCACCTTACGGTGAGTATTACCCGCCTACGGCGTGCACACAGGATTTACGATGGCAAAAATCCCGAGCGTGCCCCGCAGGGGCGGGAGCACCCACCGTTAGGGGGGCAAGTGAGAAAAAACATAAAACAAATAGCCAATCGGAGGACAACAAACATGACAATTACGGTATGTATCGGATCATCTTGCCATATTAAAGGCTCTCGTCAGGTTGTGGAACGTTTGCAAGCGTTGATTGCCGAAAACGGCATCGGAGATCGTGTGAATTTGGCAGGTACCTTTTGTATGGGCAAATGCCAAGAAGGGGTTTGTGTGACGGTCGAGGATAAATTTTATTCGGTCTGTCCCGAATCCGTAGAGGAATTTTTCAAAAATAACGTATTGGGTGCTCTTCAATGATCATTCAAATTTGTGTCGGAAGTTCTTGTTACTTAAAAGGCTCACGTGAATTGGTCGATCTGTTTCAAAAAGAGATCGATTCTCGTAATCTTGCGGCGGATATTACTCTGGCGGGGTGTTTTTGTACCGGAAAATGCAATCGTGAGGGTGTGACCGTTACGGTGAATGATACGGTGTATACCCTG
>CAYNXA010000277.1:0-2880 GCA_964401015.1 uncultured Oscillospiraceae bacterium | reverse complement strand
GATCCATACGGACTTCTTGGAGAGGTAGTCTTTTTCGGCGTAGATCATAGCGCAAAGCTCGCATGCGTCCTTGCCCTTTTCAAGCTCGGCAACGAGAGCCTTGGTAGCTTCGGTGTTTGCCTTACCGTCGTCCTTGGTTTCGAGATACTTTTCGGCTGCGGCTTTCAAAGCTTCGGGAGCCTTGTCGGACGATGCCAATTCTTCTACATAACCGATAAGACGGGTACGAATGGTCTTTTGACCGAGATACATACCGAGACCGTGCTCAGCGTTATCCTCGAACAAGGAGTTAGCCCATGCGGGACCCTTGCCGGTTTCGCGGTTTACGGTATAAGGCGTAGCCGGTGCGGAGCCGCCCCAAATAGACGAACAACCGGTCGCATTCGAGATATACATTCTTTCACCGAAGAGCTGGGTAATGAGACGTGCATAAGAGGTTTCGGCACAGCCGGCGCAAGAACCCGAGAATTCGAGAAGCGGCTGTTTGAACTGACTGCCCTTAACCGTTGCATTGACAAGTTCGGGCTTTTCGGATACTTCGGCTACCATGTAGTCGAATACTTCCTGTTGATCCAACTGCGTTGCTTGCGGTGCCATTTCGATGGCTTTCTTTTCGGGCGTTCCGTCCTTTTCGGCTTTTGCGGTAACGGGACAAGCCTTTACGCAGAGAGTACAGCCCATACAATCCATCGGACTGATCGCCATGGTGAACTTGTAATCGGTCTTGATAACGTTCTTGGCGGTATACTTGGTCTGTTCGGGCGCCTTAGCCGCTTCGTCTGCCGTAAGAGCAAAGGGACGAATGGTGGCATGAGGACAAACAAACGCACAGTTGTTACACTGGATACAGTTTTCGGCATGCCATACGGGAACCGAGATGGCAACGCCGCGCTTTTCGTATGCGGCGGCGCCTTGCGGCATCGTGCCGTCTGCCATACCCTTGAATGCGGATACGGGCAGGCTGTCACCGTCCATAAGCGATACGGGTTCAACGATGTTGTTGACGAAGTCAACCAATTCTTTTCTGTCACCGGTAGCGGCGGGAGCCTTGGGTGTTTCACCCGCGTTCTTCCATGCTTCGGGAACCTTTACTTCAACCATGGCGTTGGCGCCGGCATCGATTGCCTTATAGTTGAGTTCAACGATGGCTTCACCCTTCTTGATGTAGGACTTATATGCCATCTTCTTCATATAGGTAACGGCGTCGTCCTTGGGCAAAATGTTGGCAAGAGCGAAGAATGCCGACTGAAGAACCGTGTTCTTAACTTTGGCATTACCGATCTGCTTGGCGGCAATACCGGTACCGTCAATGATATAGAACTTGATATTGTTGTTGGCAATATAGGACTTAACGGTTGCGGGGAGATGTTCTTCGAGCTGATCTGCCGTCCACTGGCAGTCAAGCATGAAGGTACCGCCCGGAACTACGTCTTGAACGATCTTATAGCCCTTAAGAATATAAGAAGCGTTATGACAGGCAACAAAGTTTGCCTTGTTGATATAATAAGGCGACTTGATCGCTTTATCGCCGAAGCGCAAGTGGGAAATGGTAACGCCACCCGTCTTCTTGGAGTCATACTGGAAGTAAGCTTGGATATACTTGTCGGTGTGGTCACCGATGATCTTGATCGAGTTCTTGTTGGCACCGACCGTACCGTCACCGCCGAGACCCCAGAACTTGCAAGAAATCGTGCCTTCCGCAGCAGTGTTGGGACATGCCTTTTCTTCGAGAGAAAGGTCGGTCACGTCATCCACGATACCGATGGTGAAATGGTTCTTGGGGGTTGCGCTTGCGAGGTTTTCGTAAACAGCAAAAATGCTCTGCGGAGGGGTATCCTTTGAACCGAGACCGTAACGACCGCCGACCACTTTAATGCCGGTTACGCCGCACTGAGCGAGAGCCGCAACAACGTCAAGGTAAAGCGGCTCGCCGAGAGAGCCGGGCTCCTTGGTTCTGTCGAGAACAGCAATGGTCTTGGCGGTTTCGGAATGGCTTCAACGAGCTTTTCGGCAACAAAAGGTCTGTAAAGACGAACCTTAACGATACCGACTTTTTCGCCGTGTGCGTTCATGTAGTCGATAACTTCTTCGGTTACGTCACATACCGAACCCATCGCAATGATAACACGATCGGCATCGGGTGCGCCGTAGTAGTTAAACAGCTTGTAATTGGTGCCGATCTTGGCATTTACCTTGTCCATATACTCTTCAACGATAGCGGGAAGAGCATCGTAGTAGGTATTGCAAGCTTCTCTGTGCTGGAAGAAAATGTCGCCGTTTTCCGCCGAACCGCGAAGAACCGGGTGTTCGGGGTTGATCGAACGAGAACGGAATGCGCGAACCGCATCCATATCCACCATTTCCTTGAGATCTTCGTAATCCCATACTTCGATCTTCTGAATTTCATGCGAAGTACGGAAACCGTCGAAGAAGTTGAGGAACGGAACACGACCTTTGATGGTGGAAAGGTGTGCTACGGCACCGAGGTCCATAATTTCCTGCTGATTGGTCTCGGCGAGCATGGCATAACCGGTCTGGCGACAGGCATATACGTCGGAATGGTCACCGAAAATGTTGAGTGCGTGCGAAGCAACACAACGAGCGGAAACGTGGATTACGTTGGGGAGCAACTCACCGGCAATCTTATACATATTCGGGATCATGAGAAGCAATCCCTGCGATGCGGTATAAGTCGTGGTAAGTGCGCCGGCAGCAAGCGAACCGTGAACGGCACCGGCAGCGCCACCCTCGGATTGCATTTCTACCATTTTTACACGGTCACCGAAAATGTTGCGGGCGGGCTCTCCGAAAATATTTTTATCGGTAGCGGACCAAGTATCGGTTACCTCTGCCATAGGGCTTGAAGGGGTGATGGGGTAA
>CAYNXA010000276.1:0-2887 GCA_964401015.1 uncultured Oscillospiraceae bacterium | reverse complement strand
GTTTACAATATCGCACATATACAAATGACCGCCCGGAACCGGAACACTGACGGTACAAAAGGCAACATTCAGCGCCATGAGCATGGCGGTCAAGCACAAATTTCGAACGGCTCTATGATTTTTGCGTGATTTTTGCATTGAAAAAAATTCCCCCTTGCATTTTTACCGATTCTATTATACAATATTACTGATAATATTAAATAGTCAAATTCAAAGAAAAGGATATGACCAGATGAAATACATCGTTGACAAAGCCGATCGTCCCGCTTATTTGCAACTGTACAAGCAATTGCGCGCCGACATTATTGCGGGGGTTTATCCGTATGGCGGAAAACTGCCGTCCAAGCGTCTGCTTGCCGATGAAAGCGGTGTCAGCACCATTACCGTCGAGCACGCGTATGCGCTTTTATGCGATGAAGGGTATGCCGAATCGCGCCAGCGAAGCGGGTATTACGTGTCGTTCCGACACACCGACGGATTTTCCGTCACGAAAGAAAACGCACGCGAAAGCGCCGCAAAAGGCATTTCGGATAAAAATGCTGCGAAAAAGAATGCCAAAAATATCGCTCCTCTTCCGTATTCCTCGGTCGCGACCCGCTCCCCGTATCCGACTTTTTCCGAAGCGCGGTTTGCCAAGACGGTGCGGCGAGTTTTGACCGAATATCCGCAACACATTCTCGAAAAGTCCCCCTCGACGGGAATTGCGGCGTTCCGAGAAGCGATACGAACCTATCTTGCCCGCAACCGCGGTATATCGGTCGACACCGAACAGATCGTCGTCGGGGCGGGTGCGGAATATCTTTACGGCGGAATCGTTCGTTTGCTCGGACGGGAAAAACGATATGCCATCGAAAGCCCGTCTTACGACAAATTGGAACGGTTATACCGCGCCGAAAATGTCGCGCTTGAATTTTTGCCCTTATCGGAGGACGGAATCGACAGCAAAGCGTTGGAAAATACACGTGCGGACGTTTTGCATACGACGCCGTATCGAAGTTTTCCGAGCGGCATTACCGCATCGGCCTCCAAACGTCACGAATATATTCGATGGGCAGACGAGGGGGAGCGCTACATCATCGAATCGGACTACGGTTCGGAATTTTCGGTTGCGTCCAAGCCGACCGAAACGCTGTTTGCTTTATCGAGCAAAGGGAACGTACTCTATTTGAACACCTTTTCGCGCACGATCTCGCCTTCCCTGCGTGTGGGCTATATGGTTTTGCCACCAAAGCTTGCCGAGCGGTATCACGAACATTTCGCTTTTTATTCCTGTTCGGTTCCGACGGTCGAGCAACTTGTTTTGACCGAATTACTGCAAAGCGGTGATTTTGAACGGCACATCAACCGTGTGCGACGCGAATTGCGACGAAAGCTGTCATCGAGTGAATGAAAGGCAACTGACAACAGCTAACGTAACACACTTCAAAATCGGGGGCGGTTTTCGCGCGATTTCCGAAGAAAAAATAAAGAACAAAAGCCGATGAGCCAACCCCAAAAGTCAGAGTAAAATCTAACAATCGAGAGGTCAACTCATCGGCTCTCGCCCTTTTATCGATACTATAATGTGCAAACACGCGATTGTTTTTCAAAGCAATATTGAAAAGCAGTTCGATAAGTCGGATATCGTCGAGCAGGCGACACATTTTGAAAAGGCAGACTTTACGGCAACATTCAACCGATATAACCGCCAATCTTCAAATTCATAAGTACGATCGAAAGCACACCGAACGAAACACCGACCCATTGGCGGCGGGAAAGCCGATCGCGGAATAAGATAACACCGATTGCCGTCATAATAACCGATTGCATGCCGCAAAAAGTCGGATAGAAGAAGGTGCCGTCGATCTTTTCGATGCCGAACATATTCATCCTTTGGTAAACGGCAAGCACAAGACCGATCAAAAACGCATACCCGACAACGTGCAAATTAAAGCCGAACGAGCTTTTTTCTTTTTTTACGGCGCGGCTGTACACAAAATACAAGACAAACGCAAAAATCGCCGCCGCGACGTACATGATCGCAAGATAGGTATTGGAAGCGTTTTCGACTTTGGAGCCGTCGGTCAAATAAAAAGCCTTTTGCAAACAGGTTCCGAGACCGTTCACAAGCATAGTGACAATGGCAAGCACGAACCATTGTTTGCCGCTTTTTTTTCCATCGGAAGATGTGTCGGTATTCAAGATCATCGAAATGAAAAGGCAAACGATTCCGCCGATTTGGGAATAGTAAAGCTTTTCCTTGAAAGCGATAATACTGAATGCGGTTACCATCAAGACGCTGAAATTGCAGATCAAAACGGTCAGGGAAACCGGCCCGCGATTCAGCGTTACGGTATACAGAACTTGGAAAAAGGTCGTTGTGACCGCCGATATACCGGCAAGCACAACAATATCGCGCGACAGCGGCGATTGCGGAAAGAGAAGCAGTAAAAACGCCGCCACACCGGTGAAAAAGATCGCATTATACAAGATACTGTCTTGTTCGTTGTGAATGAATTTTCGGCTTACGCGTCCTTGTAAAGTTACTTTGGTACAGGCAAGAAACGCCAAAAGGACTATCAATCCAAATTGTATCATTCCGTTTGTTTCGAGCAGTGACATAGGAGTTCCTTCTTTTTTTGCTTTAACTTGTAGCGATTCGGATTCGAACGGTTTTTGGGGAAACGAACGGCTATTCGCTCACGCAACAAACCGATGACAATATTATACCAAACGGTGCGACAAATGTCAACCGAAAAGAAGAAATTCAATCGAAAAGCGACCGTTATATTTCGAATTGTCGACTTTGTTTCGATTTTTCGACTTTTGCCTTTTTTCATTTGTCGAACTTCTTGTTTTTTCGAAAATGCGCTATTGAATTTTTCCGCTCTGAGTGGTACAATAAGCG
>CAYNXA010000275.1:0-2887 GCA_964401015.1 uncultured Oscillospiraceae bacterium | reverse complement strand
CCACCGCCTTTCGGCATTGGTGGAACAAAATCGTTTTACAGGAAAAATATTCGCCCAAGCTCGCGTGTTCGTTTTCGCCGATATGGTCGGGCGAAAAGTTGGTGAACATACCGATGTCAAAACAAATTCCGTACGTTCGATGCATCATCAACGCCTGCGACGACACTTCCATCACGACGTGTGTGACGCCCTCGGCAATCATCTCGCGAAAGATACGATGCAATTCGTAGCTTTCTGGGGTGGAATTGTCGATGTATTCATAGCGTTCGCCGTAATAAATACCGGTCGTTCCGATGACGCCGACTTTTTTCCCCGCTTGACTCAAGATCTCGCGAATCATAAACGATGTGCTGGTTTTTCCTTTGGTTCCGGTAATACCGATCGTAAACAATTCCCGCGCGGGATAATCGAAAAAGAATGCCGACAAAAGCGCCAATGCCTTTCGTGTATCCGATACCAGTACGAATGTTTTGTCGGAATACCGTTTGCGGTATTCTTCGAACACTTCTTTTTTGCTTACGATCAATGCCGTCGCGCCTTTATCGAGCGCCGACGACGCATACGCATGGCCATCGGAAAGTGCTCCGATCAAGCATACGAAAACGCCGCCTTTTTGTGCTTTTCGCGAATCGTAGCATAACGAAGAAAAGGTTTGTTCGGTGCCTATATGCGTGTCGACCGATACTTCATTCAACACACGCACCATATCGGCAATTTTTCTTTCGGTCATAATGCCTTCTCCTTAAAAACAAACGTTCAAGATTCGAATCGATCATCGCAACGAAGCAAGCGACGCGATTCCCTCACGAAGCGCTTTTGCAAAGCAATCGATTTCTTCTTTTGTATTGTATTCGCAAAAGCTTACGCGAATGGTACAATCGGCACGACGGCTGTCCAGTCCGTATGCCGCAAGCACACGGTTTTCACGGTGTTTGGACGAACAAGCCGAGCCTGCCGAAACATAAATTTCCTTTGCCGACAAATAGCGCAACATAACCTCGCTTTTGATATTCGGCAATACCAACGCCGTCACGTAGGGCGTAAAACTTTGCGGCAAAAGCGGCGTCACGTCGGGAAGTTCTTTGGCAAGAATATCCAACAAATACGCGCGAAGCGAAGAAACGTATTCCAAATTTTCAGGTCTTCCCGTTTCCTCCGCCGCAACGGCAAAAGCGGAAATCAGCGGCAATGCTTCGGTTCCCGGTCGGATATCTTTTTCCTGTCCGCCGCCGAGCAAAATTCCAGCCACCCGAACACCGGCGCGAATATACAAAGCACCGACGCCTTTCGGCGCATGGATCTTATGCCCGCTTATCGAAATCAAATCGGCACCCGTTCGGCAAAGCGGCTCGCGAACCTTACAAAACGCTTGAACGCAATCCGAATGAAGCAAGGCGTTCGGGCATTTTTCGCGGCGCAACGCGTCCAATGCCGCGACATCGTAAAGCGCGCCGGTTTCATTGTTGGCGCACATACAGGAAATGAGGGTAACATCGGGATTCAAGCGTTCGTGGCAAAAATCCAAATCCAACCGACCGTCGCGTGTCGGAATATAACAGACCGTGTAACCGCGTTCGGCAAGAGCGCGGGAAATTTTATCGTTCGACGCGTGCTCGGAGTCGGAAAAAAAGACGGTTCGTCCCTCGTGCTTTCGACAGGCAAGCGCGCCGAAAACGGCAAGGTTATTTGCCTCGGTTCCGCCCGACGTGAAGATCAATTCGTCCCCACGCGTCGTGCTTCCCAAAGCTGCCAGCATTTTTTTACGCGCGTTTTTGAGAAGTCTTTCGGCTTCGTATCCGAAGTCGTGGACACTCGACGGATTGCCGTAGCCTTCAGTCATAACGCGCATCGCTTCTTCGGCGGCGCGATTTGAAACGCGGGTGGTGGCGGCATTATCAAAATAGATCATATTTTTTCGTCCTTGTTTTGTTGCGAAAATGTGCGGAGCATACAAAAAAGTACACCCGCTTCTATCTATATTATAAAACAAAACCGCTCGATATGCAAGCGGTTTTGTGACTTTTTTCGAAAGCGTTCAGCCGCGCATTTCTTCAATGTGATAGACATACGAAAGCGTTTTCAGCGCTTCGATGATTTCGGCATGGCTCTTATATTTTTTCAGTTCTTTGCTGCTGATGGATATGGCAATCGAATAGACGCTCAATCCCGACCCGACATAGGCGGGATTGGATTCGATATCGTCGATGGTCAAGCCGAGACGACGGATCGTGGTGACAAAATCCTGTAAATTCGCACTGCTTTTCAATTCCAAATGCACTTCGAAATGATTCGAGCGGTTTTTCAAATACACTTCAAAAGCAGGTGCCGCCGACAAGCACAAAAGCAATACCGCAAAAGCGACCAACGTCACCGTATAATAGCCCGCTCCCGCACAAAGTCCGATGATCCCGCTCGCCCATAAGCCGACCGAAGTGGTCAGACCCTTGATTTGATTGCGCGAGCTGAAGAGCATGGAATTGACGCTGATTATGGCAACGGCAATGATCGACGACGCGGAAAGAAGATACAATTGTGCCCCCATTCCCACAAGATAGCCGTCGAGCATCATCGCGCAAGTCGACGCAAGCGATACCAAAATAAAGGTACGAAAGCCCGCCGAATGGCGTTTGCCCGATCGTTCGCAGCCGATGATCGCGCCGAGTACGACCGAGAGAGCAAGCCGCAAGAGAATGCTTCCGATTCCGATTTCTTCCGACCAAGCGCCCAAAAAACGGGCTATCGGGTCATTTATCATCATAGTGTATCACGCATAACGAAAACCGTCACGAATGTTTCGGCTTTCGTTTTTTCTCCTTTTTTTGATTTTGATTTTTTCGATTGACGCGCCCCGAATTTCGATAAAACAGACGCGAAGCAACACAAACAA
>CAYNXA010000274.1:0-2915 GCA_964401015.1 uncultured Oscillospiraceae bacterium | reverse complement strand
CGTTTTTGCAGTTGAAGCAGTAAATATCCGCATCGAAACTGCCGTATGGAATGGGGCGGTATACCTGTGCATCTTTGAGGATGTTGACTCGGTTTGTGTGACTCTGCCATCGGCCGGCGTATTTCATATAGGACTTTCGCTTGTCCTCGTCCCGTATCTCAAGAGCGAAGGTGTACATTAGTGCAGTATTTCATGGCACGGAAATTCCCAGTGTCGGCTTTCCAAATGCCGTCCTCGTAGTGAAACCACAGCTTCCGCTCCGGCACATATCGCAGTCGGTCTTGGGAAAAGTCTGCGAATATATGCCCGGTGCCGATATCGTTCCAGGGGTACTTGGAGGAACCTATAGGGTCAAGTTCCCGGAGCCGTTCTGCACCGAAATCTTCTGCGACAGAGTGTGGTGTAATGGGCTTGTAGAAATCGGTCATTCGTGTCACCGCCATTTGTATGGAAATATTGCCGTAGGTATCAGCACCACGGAGGGAGTCCCACTTCTCACGCATCAAGCCGGACTGCCGGAACAGCCTGTCCATCTGCGCTGTGTCGCCGCTGCACCAGAACGCCAGTATGGAAAGCAGTGCGGCATCCGTTTCGCTGCGGCATTTGTATCCGGTGATGTTACCCTCCCACATGTTGCGGAACTTCTCACCGTTGAGTGCAGCGGAGGCTTTGGCGATGACAGCATCATCACCGAGGTAGCTTTCACCGGGAACGGAAACGGCTGGAGTAGGCGGTGTTGGTCTGCGCATATAGGTGTCCAGCAACCATGAAGTGCATCTGCAACTTCTACCACATCGGCATCTGTGAGAGCATTGCCGGTGATAGTGAGGAAACGGTTGGTGTGGCTGGGGATATAGACCTCGATATCGCCCTTCTTGATGTAGTAGGTCTGGGTATCGTAGGTAAAGCCATCCGACAACAGGCAGATAATGCGGATGCCTGTACCGGAGAGACTGACCTCGATGTATGTGGCATGGAATCGGTCTACGTTTTCCTGTGTCCAGGGGACCAGGTTGCCGTCCACGATGTAGTGGTCGAGGTCGATGCCCACGATCCGGTCACAAAGCCGGATGCCAATGTCGTCATAGCCTGTTGCGGAGAACGCAGTATCAAATGCTGCGAAGGTGGACGGGTCATTCACACCGGCTCTGCGTGTGGTGTCCAGCATATACGGCACTTTGATTTGATTGCCGTTCCGTAGTTCGTACTTCCAGTTGCAGAACCGACCGTTGTCTTTTAAGTACTGCGGTATTTTTTTGATTGAACTTGCACAATGTGTGCCTCCCTTTGATTTTGTGTGTTGCCCTTCGGCAAGAAGAATGTTGGGGCATGTGGTATAATGTTCTTGAGTCATAGCAGACCTCCGTGGGTTTTTGGTGTGTGGTTACTTCAATTATACCACGTCTGCTATGACTTTTTCTATGTCCTATTTCATTTTACAATGAACCTAAACATCTCCGCAAAACTTTTTTCGCAAAAACTCTTGACAGATGAAAAAAAGCATGGTATAATAATGTCCTGACCTAAGAAAGCAGGTCGTGCCATGCACGCTAACGGTTTTCCCGCCTGCCGAGGAAAGACATATTTCACGAAATTCCCGCGCTTTAGTGGGCTATACTGTGTTTCTTGTTCTTTTCCGGTACGCTTTTTGCGGTCCAAAAAGAACTTTTTTTATTGGAGGTGAAACAGTAACATGCCGAGCGCAAAAATTCTTGAACAAAAAGAAAAGCTGGTTGCGGATCTTGCCGAACAGATGAAAAACGCTCAAAGCGGTGTTCTCGTAAACTACTGCGGTATTACCGTGGAAAAAGATACCGCTCTCAGAGCCGAGCTTCGTAAGAACGGTGTTCAGTACAAAGTAATCAAGAACACTTACATCAAAAAGGCTGCCGACATCGCCGGTCTTTCGGGATTTGATTCGGTTCTCGAAGGTATGACCGCCATCGCGGTTTCCGACGACCCCATCGCTCCCGCCAAGGTTCTCAACAAATTCGCTGAGGACAACGAAAGCTTCGAGATCAAGGCAGGCTTCATTGACGGTCGTGTCATCGACGTTAACGAAATCAAGTCTCTCGCAGCCATTCCTTCCAAGGAAGGCCTTATCGCCAAGTTCCTCGGAAGCATCCAGTCTCCCCTGTACAACTTTGCTTATGCGATCCAAGCGATCGTCGACAAAGAAGGCGGAGCCCCCGCAGAAGCGGCGGAATAATTTTTCCGTTTTTCCTTATGCCGCATGACGTGCGGACAAATCTTTTCGTCGGATAACCGACACAAATATTTATTATTCGGAGGTATATCACAATGGCATCTGAAAAGTCTATGCAGATCATTGAAGAACTTAAAGCATTAACCATTCTCGAACTTGCTGACCTTGTTAAGGCAGTAGAAGAAGAATTCGGCGTATCCGCAGCTCCCGTAGCTGTTGCCGGTGCCGCTGCTCCCGCAGCCGCAGCCGCCGAAGAAAAGACCGAATTTGACGTTGAACTCACCGCCGCTGGCGACAGCAAACTCAATGTTATCAAGGCTGTTCGTGAAATCACCGGCCTCGGCCTTAAGGAAGCAAAGGACCTCGTAGAGGGCGCTCCTAAGGTTCTCAAGGAAGGTATTTCCAAGGAAGATGCAGAAGCAATGAAGGCTGCTCTTACCGCAGCCGGCGCAACCGTTACCATCAAGTAATTTTTGCGCTTCGCTACGCGACGTTTGTCGAATCAAGACGGAGATCTTCGGATCTCCGTCTTTTTTGTTGTGCCGAGAGCGGTTGCAAGCTGGGAAGTCGAACGCCGAACGAAAAAAATCCGACCGCTTGCAAAACGTTGTCGGTCGGCGCGATATGGATCGTTTTTTTGCTCGAAAGAATTTCGAAAATTTTTCGTTGCCGAAAAGGTTGACTTTTTAGAAACGGTACTCTATAATGA
>CAYNXA010000273.1:0-2920 GCA_964401015.1 uncultured Oscillospiraceae bacterium | reverse complement strand
CACGCTTCGCGTGGTCCCCCAAAGCAACTTGTTGCTTATCCTTTAGGCAAGGGAGCACCTGCGGTGCACCTAACGGTGAGTATCCCCCGCAAGGTGCGCCGTTAGGCGCGGGAATACTCACCGTAGGTGTGTCCGCAATTCGAACGAAAGGAACTTCGCTCATGTCAAAAACTTCCGCCGACCGTCCCGCACGGGCGGCTCTTTTATCCGAAAAATTGCAAGAACTGTATCCCGATTCGGTATGTTCGTTGGATTTTCGCGGTGATCCGTTTCGCTTGTTGGTCATGGCACGTCTTTCGGCACAATGCACCGATGTGCGAGTCAATGCGGTTTGCGAAACATTGTTTACCGTGTGTCCCGATGCGAAAACGATGGCGGCGATCCCGCGCGAACAATTGGAAGCACAGATCCGTCCGTGTGGGTTGTTTCGATCGAAAGCCAAAAGTTTACAAGAAGCATCGCAACAATTGCTGGAGCGATTCGACGGGCAAGTGCCGTCGGGTATGGACGAGCTTTTGTCGCTGTCGGGAGTCGGACGGAAGATCGCCCATTTGATTCGCGGCGATTATTTCGGATTGGGCGGAATCGTTGCCGATACGCATTGTATACGTCTTGCCGTACGTTTCGGACTTGCCGACCGAGCCGACCCGAAAACGGTAGAAAAAGCATTGACACCGCTGATTCCGACCGAACAGCAATCGGATTTTTGTCACCGTATGGTCGATTTCGGGCGGGAATATTGTAAGGCGCAAAATCCCCGCTGTGCCGATTGTCCCTTGCGCGAAGTCAAAACGGCGGACGGTTCGTTTTTGTGTGTCGAAAAACACGACAGCACCCTTGTCGGAGGGAGGCAAGGATAAAAGAGATTTATGCCGGCGTAAATTTCGGAATCCCTCCGTCACGGCTTCGCCGTGCCACCTCCCTTTAGGCAAGGGAGGCTTGGAAATAAGGACGGTGCGATGAAAAATTCCCCACCCATTCATAAAAAACCTCTTGCTTTTTCGGTCAAAAAAAGGTATACTGTATTAAATATACGAAGAATCGGTTTTTATACGCAAAATTCGAAAGGCTCCCATCGCGCATAAACGCCGAAAATTCGTGCGTTTTCCGATGAATCCCCAAAAAACAAAAATCGAAAAAATCCGAGAAAGGACTAAACATCATGGCTTATTATTACACCGAACCGTCACACACTTTCAGCGAATATTTGCTTGTTCCGGGGTATTCCGACGCCAATTGCATTCCGACAAACGTATCGCTCAAAACGCCCCTCGTACGCTATCGCAAAGGTGAAGAACCGGCTTTGTCGATGAATATTCCGCTTGTTTCGGCAATCATGCAATCGGTATCCGACGACCGTATGGCGATCGCACTTGCCAAAGAGGGCGGTGTTTCGTTTATTTACGGTTCGCAATCGATCGAAAGTCAAGCCGCCATGGTGCGCAGTGTCAAAAATTATAAAGCCGGCTTTGTAAAGTCCGATTCCAATCTCCGTCCCGACGCGACCCTTGCCGATGTATTGAAATTGAAAGAACGTCTCGGCCATTCGACCATCGCCATCACCGAGGACGGTACGTCCGACGGAAAACTTCTCGGTATCGTAACCGGACGCGATTATCGTGTATCGCGTATGTCGACCGATGAATGTGTTTCGAACTTTATGACGCCGCGTGAAAAATTGATCACGGCTCCCGAAGGCACGACTTTGAAAGCTTGTAACGATATTATTTGGGATCATAAGCTCAATTCGCTCCCCATCGTCGACAAAGACGATCGTCTTGTCGCATTCGTATTCCGTAAAGACTACGATCAGCATAAAGGCAACCCCAACGAATTGTTGGACGAAAACAAACGCTATATCGTCGGCGCGGGTATCAATACGCGCGATTACGAAGAACGTGTTCCCGCCCTTGTGGAAGCGGGTGCCGATGTATTGTGTATCGATTCGAGCGAGGGCTATACCGAATGGCAGAGCCGTACCATCGCCTTTATTCGTTCGCGTTACGGCGATCGCGTAAAAGTCGGCGCAGGTAATGTGGTCGATGCCGACGGATTCCGTTTTCTTGCCGATGCGGGTGCGGATTTTATCAAGATCGGTATCGGCGGCGGTTCGATCTGTATCACACGTGAAACCAAAGGTATCGGTCGCGGTCAGGCAACGGCTGTTATCGAAGTAGCAAAAGCGCGCGACGAATATTATAAAGAAACCGGTATCTATGTGCCGATCTGTTCGGACGGCGGTATCGTTCACGATTATCATATCACCCTTGCCTTGGCAATGGGTTGCGACTTCTGTATGCTCGGCCGTTATTTCTCGCGCTTCGAAGAAAGCCCGACCAACAAAGTTATGATCAACGGCAATTACATGAAAGAATATTGGGGCGAGGGCAGTGCCCGCGCACGCAATTGGCAACGCTACGATATGGGCGGTGCGGCAAAGCTCTCGTTCGTCGAAGGTGTCGATTGTTATGTTCCGTATGCCGGTAATTTGCACGATAATGTTGCCGTGACTTTGAGCAAAGTCCGTTCGACCATGTGCAATTGCGGTGCACTTACCATTCCCGAATTGCAAGATAAAGCGAAATTGACGCTCGTCAGTGCCGTTTCGATCGTTGAGGGCGGCGCACACGACGTTTTGGTAAAAGATAAAGTGCAGCAGTAACACACCTTGCGGTGGGCGGTCCCGCGCCTGCGGCGCACCTTCGGTGGGCGTTCCCGCCCCTTCGGGGCGCGCACGGAATTTGCGGCGGCGCGAACCTCTTTATCCTTGCCTCCCTCCGACGAGGGAAGTGGCACGGCGTAGCCGTAACGGAGGGATTCCGAGATTTACGTCGGCGAAAATTTCGATAAACGGGAGGGGTTCTACCCCTCCCCTACAACGAACAGGAATGGATTTACGTCTTACATTTGAATTATATGC
>CAYNXA010000272.1:0-2924 GCA_964401015.1 uncultured Oscillospiraceae bacterium | reverse complement strand
TATTTTCAGCGTTGTTACCTTTCAATGCACAAGTTTCTGCATAAATTGGCGTAGTGTTGGCGTAGTATGGCGTAGTTTTTTTGATTTCAAAACCTTGCAAACCCGCATAAACACTGACTTTTTTATCTTATTTGTTCTCCAACGGCTTCATCGTCGGGAACAACAAAACGTCGCGAATCGAATAACTGTCGGTAAGGAGCATAACCAAACGGTCAAAGCCGAAGCCCAAGCCGCCGGTGGGGGGCATACCGTATTCGAGAGCGTTCAGGAAGTCTTCGTCCACCGAAGCGTTGGCGCCTTGAGCGCGCTTGGCGGCAACCTGTTTTTCAAAGCGTTCACGCTGATCGATCGGGTCATTCAGTTCCGAGAACGCATTACCCATTTCGCGGGCATAGATAAAGAATTCGAAGCGTTCGGTAAAGGCGGGGTTCGACGGTTTACGCTTGGCAAGCGGCGAATTTTCCACGGGATAATCGTAGATGAACACCGGTTGAATCAAAAATTCTTCGACTTTTTCGTCGTAGATCAACGCCAAAATATCGCCTTTGCTTTCGGTGCCCGTCACCTCGAAGCCCATGCTCTTCGCACAAGCTTGCGCATCGGCATCGGTTTCCCAACTGTCGTAATCGGCACCGGTATACTTCTTGACCGCTTCGACCATGGTAAGACGTTCCCATTTGCCCGACATATCGATTTCGGTTCCCTGATACATGATTTTTTCACTGCCGCAAATGGTTCGGGCAAGGTGTTTATATAAATCTTCGACAAGATCCATCATGCCGTAATAATCGGTATAGGATTGATACAATTCAACCGACGTGAATTCGGGATTATGCTTGATATCCATGCCTTCGTTACGGAAAATACGACCGACTTCGTAGACACGATCCAAACCGCCGACGATACAGCGCTTTAAGTACAGTTCGGTTTCGATACGCAAAAACATATCGATATCGAGCGCGTTATGATGGGTCACAAAGGGACGCGCCGACGCACCGATCTCAAGCGTATGAAGCACGGGCGTATCCACTTCCAAAAAGCCGCGTTCGTCCAAGAAATTGCGGATCTCGCGAATGATACGCGAGCGCTTTACGAACACGTCCTTGACTTCGGGATTGACGATCAGATCGACGTAACGTTGACGGTAACGGATTTCCTGGTCTTTCAGCCCGTGGAATTTTTCGGGAAGGATCTGCAAGCTCTTGCACAAAAGGGTCATGGACTTTGCATGGATCGAAGTTTCACCGGTCTTGGTTTTGAACACAAAGCCGGTAATGCCGACAATGTCGCCGACGTCGTATTTTTTGAAATCGGCATACGCTTCTTCGCCCAGATCGTCACGGCAAACATACGACTGTACTCTGCCCTTTCCGTCTTGGATATGACAAAAGCTCGCTTTGCCCATGACGCGTTTCGCCATGATACGACCGGCAATCGATACGGTTTTGCCGTCGTATTTTTCGAAATCGTTCAAAATATCGGTCGAATACGTATCGACGGGATATTGTACTTCCTCATAAGGGTTCTTCCCCGCCTCGCACAAAGCCGCCAATTTTTCGCGACGGATCTTCAAAAGATGATTCAAGTCCTGTTCGGGGGTTTGAGTGGTATTGTTTTGATTTTCGCTCACGTTTGCACCGTCCTAACGTTTGTTAATGTCTTGCGATGGCAAGGATACGCAAGGTAACATTGCCGCCGGGGGTTTCGACCACAAATTCGTCGTCGACCTTTTTGCCCAAAATCGCACTGCCTACCGGCGAATCATCGGAAATTTTTCCGATCAGCGGGTCGGCTTCGGTCGGTCCGACGATGGTATATTCGGCTTCTTCGTTATCGTCCACATAAAAAACTTTTACTTTGGAGCCGACGCTCGCCGCATCGGTTTTTATGTCGGAATTGTCGACAACGCGGATGTTTTTGAGCATTTCCTCGATGTCGGCAATACGCTTTTCGACTTTACCCTGTTCGTCTTTCGCCTCGTCGTATTCGCTGTTTTCGGAAAGGTCACCGAACGAGCGGGCGGTCTTGATATTTTCCGCCACTTCCTTACGTTTGGTGGTTCGCAAATATTCAAGTTCGTCTTTCAGCTTTTGCAAACCCTCACTCGATACGGTAATCTGCTTTATCTGTGCCATAATCTGTATCTCCTTTCAAGTTGTTTTCTAAACATACTTTATTATTATACCCCAACTTTTGGGTTCTGTCAACTCCCCTGTGACAAAAATCCGCATTTTATACATTGCAACATAAAGATTCCGCAAAATCAAGCGACATATAATTGTCGGGTCGGCATATTGTTCCCAATTGTACACATCTGTTCCGCTTCTTTCAAATTTCGATTTTTTGTGTGAGCGTTGACAGAAGGAAAAAACTGTGTTACAATATACCGAGTAAAGTCTTACAATACGAGAAGGAAGTTTTACCGTATGAGAATTGCGACCAAAATTCTTTTGGGGCTCAATCGGCTGTTTCGCTTGCCGGTTCATCCTTTCAATACACAAGCGGCGGGAAAAATGTCGTATGCTCGCTGGCAATTTGAAAAAGGCGAAGAAACATTGCGCAGTTATCACGGCTTTGCCGACACCGAAACGATCGTCGCCGGCAAAAACATTTTGGACGTCGGTTGCGGTGCGGGCGGAAAATCGCTCTATTATTTGACAAAAGGTGCCAAAAGCGTGACGGGAATCGACGTCGTGCCGAAATACGAAGCGGAATCGGCGGCACTCGCCGAAGAATTGGGGATATCCGGCTTTACGTTTCGCTGTTGCGACGCGGCAAAGACCGATTTTCCCGACGGAAGTTTCGACGTCGTTATCATGAACGATTCGATGGAGCACGTCGGATATCCGGCGGGCGTTTTGGCGGAAATGGCAAGAGTTTTGGCGCCCGGCGGGCGACTGTACGTAAACTTTCCTCCCTACAAT
>CAYNXA010000271.1:0-2942 GCA_964401015.1 uncultured Oscillospiraceae bacterium | reverse complement strand
CTGTTTGTCTTGCTCGTAGACAAGCGCTTTTTCGCGCAAAGCGGGAATTTCCTTTTCCAACTCAGCATTGCGTGCGGAAAGAGAGTCGCAACTGATTTGCAACGCTTCGATGGTTGCGCGCTGATTTTCGATATCGCTTTTCAAAAGCTCGTTTTGCTTTTCGATTTCGGCAAGCTTTTCGGTAATTTCCGAAAACTTTTCGCGAAGTGAAGCCAATTCAGCCGCCTCGGATTCCAAGCGGGAAATTTCAAATTCGGCTTGCTCTTTTTCGATACGCGCCTTTCGATTCATTTCTTCCAAATATTCGACGACTTGTGCGCGATTAAAGCCGCCGATGGAGGCGGAAAATAGTTTTTTGGTATGTGACACGATACAACCCCTCGCTCTTTTTTCCTGACACGGAACATATTTGTCCGTATGCCGGTCTGATTTTACCATGCGTCCCGACGCAGATTGATTTCAAACGTTTCTCGGCACATGGTCGAGTTTTCTTTGCCCTAACGGGCAGAGAAAATTCCCGACGTTCCGAGTATATTTTACCACATTTTTTCGTCGTAGAAAAGGACTTTTTGAAATTTTTACGGATTTTTTTGATTTTTTTGCCTTAGATCGCACGAAAAAGCAATTGTTTCGGAAAAAAATCGGCGTTTTCATACGTTTTTCACACAGGATTCACAATGAACGACTATAATCAAACAATAAGGAAATTGTTTGCATATCCCCGTCGGGGACTCAAAATATTGTTTTGAAAGGAATCGATTGCAGATGAGCAAAATTCTTGTCGTCGATGATGAAGCGAAAATTCGCGAGATCATCAAAAAATATGCCGAATTCGAGGGGCATGAAGTCACCGAGGCGTCGGGCGGACTTGAAGCCGTCAATCTTTGCCGCAATACCGAATTCGATATTATCATATTGGATATCATGATGCCGGATCTGGACGGCTTTTCGGTCTGCCGCGAAATTCGAAAGAACTGTTCGACACCGGTTATTATGCTGTCGGCTCGCGGGGAGGAATACGACCGCATACACGGTTTTGAAGTCGGCGTCGACGATTATGTGGTAAAACCGTTTTCCCCGAAAGAATTGATGATGCGGGTTGCGGCGGTGGTAAAACGTTCGGGACGGAGCGATTCGGAAGTCGTTACGATCGGCGGCTTGAAAGTAGATTTTTCCGGTCGAATCGTAACAGTCGACGGGAAAGCCGTCGATCTGACACCGAAAGAATACGACCTACTGTTTTATTTGGTGAAAAATCGCGGCATCGCACTCACCCGCGAAAAGCTCATCAGCAATGTATGGGGCTACGACTTTTTCGGCGATGACCGCACATTGGATACGCACATAAAGCTTTTGCGTAAAAACCTCGGTGAATACAGTTCCTATATCGTGACCTTGAGGGGAGTGGGATACCGTTTTGAAGCGGCAGATGCGTAAAAAACAGTCGACGAAGAGTTTACGGCAAGGTGTCTTTCACAGCTTTATGATCTTTGCCCTTTTGTTGATCGGACTTCTTTGGATCTTGCAGATCGTTTTGCTTGAAAACTTCTACAAGCAGATCAAGACTCAAAATCTCAAGAGTACGGCGGATAATATCGTGGCAGCGGCTCTCGGAAACGATTCAGTTCATTCTCAAACCATCCTTTCGGCGGCTACCGAGCTTGCGGTGAAAAACGAAATATCGATCGAAATCATCGATTGCAGCGACAGCAATTCGGAGTATACCTCGTTTCAGCCAGTTTTTTCGATCGTTACCGACCAAGATAACGTTCTGTATATGTTGCGTGACAGCGAATTGTATTTCATTTACGATGACGCGCGCGAAAACGGCGGCGAGCTGTTGCAAACCTACCAGCGAGTCAACACATCGCATCCGCTTTGGAAAGAAAAACATCAAAACAAAGATCAAGATAAGGACGACTTACCCGTCGACGCTCCTTCGAATGACGACACGCAGACCGAAAACACTTCGTCCGATACCGACGGCACGCAAACCGCAACCGACAGTGTGAACGAGTATGCATCGCGTTCGGACTTCGAGCACGGCGCACCGCCTTTTTTCAAAACGGGTATCACGCAAGAACTGCTGTATGCCCGCGTTGTGACCCTTTCGGACGGTCACGAATATATGATGCTATTTGACGGTGTGATTACGCCGATCGGCACAACGGTCAAAACCTTGAAGATTCAATTGATCATCGTTACGATGATTATCGCGCTGATCGTCGCTTGCATGGCGCGTTGGCTTTCCCGTCGCATTGCCGAACCGATTGCGGGTATCAATTCGTCCGCCATGCGCCTTGCGTCGGGTAATTTCGATACGAAATTCAGCGGCGGCGATTATTTGGAAATCAATCAGCTTTCGGATACGCTGAACTATACCGCACGCGAGTTGAAAGAAGCCGACGCCGTCAAGCGCGAGTTGATTGCCAACACTTCGCACGACTTGCGAACACCGCTGACCATGATTATCGGTTATGCGGAAGTTATGCGCGATCTGCCTGGCGAAAATACGCCGGAAAACGTACAGGTCATCATCGATGAAGCAAAGCGTTTGACTACCCTTGTAAACGATATGCTTGACCTTTCCAAACTGCAAGCGGGTACCGTTGCACTGGAAATTTCGGAATTCAATATTACGAAAATTACCGAATCGATTGTCGAACGTATGCGAAAAATGACCGAAAAAGACGGTTTTGATTTCCGTTTCGAATACGAAAACCCGATCTTTGTCAAAGCCGACGAGGTCAAGATCACACAGGTCATCTACAATTTTCTTTCCAATGCCGTCAATTATTCCGAAGATAACCGCGATATTTTGATTCGCCAAACTTCGAAAAACGGCATGGTTCGATTGGAATTTGTCGATCACGGACGAGGGATCCCGAAAGAAAAATTGCCGAATATTTGGGAACGTTACTATAAGATCGACAATACACACA
>CAYNXA010000270.1:0-2945 GCA_964401015.1 uncultured Oscillospiraceae bacterium | reverse complement strand
TCGTATGCCATTCCCAAACCGTAGTAAGGATAAAGGCTGTTGGTGTTAAGTTCCAAAACCTTATTCCAAGCGTTGATTGCTTTTTGGGGGTCGCTGGTATCAAGGTCAAGGAACGCTTCTCTCAGGTATGTGGCATATTCCGTCGGCTTATACTCAACAATAGTGCCGTTTCCTTCCAGAACATAAACCTGAGTACCGGCCGTCTCGATAGCAACGGGAGACTGAAGCAAACCGTAATTTTTGCCCGAACCTGCGAAGGTTCCTATTAACTGACCGTCAGCAGAATACTGGAAGACACGGTTTCTTCCCACATCAAGAAGGAAGATGAATCCCAAATCGTCAACTTCCACATCGGTGAAGTTTGTGAAACGGTTATAGGTCCACCACAAGCGGTCATACTCAAGATCACCGAAATCCTTAACAACGCCGTTAACTTCAAAAATATTTCCGCTTTTAAAGTTAAGTTTGCGAACGATAGAAGACTTTTTAAGTTTGTCGGTTGTTGCTATGGTGTAAAGGAAGCCTTTATCATCAATATCAAAGTTTGCAATACCGATAGGTGTTGAAGCCAGCTGTTTCTGCAACTGCTCACGGGTTAAAAATTTCTTTTTGAAGAAATTCAAAATTACGTCAACAGTTTTCGTAACGGTGTTTTTACCGAAGAAATGGAGGAATTCGCCGTCTTGAGTAAATGTGAAAGCACCGTCGTTAACACTGGCAACAGTTACATATAAAAGGTCTTGACTGTTGATTATAATCTTATCAACATCAAATTCAAAATCAAATCCAACCAAAGAGGTTTCAGGCTTTTTGATTGTTTTAATAAGGGTGTTATTGCCGTCAAAACCTAATATTCTTTGGTTCTCTTTATCGGCAACGTATATAATACCCTCTTTTGACATGGTAAAACCGGAAGCACCCTTAAAACTTACAGGCTGACCCTCACCGTCAACAAAAGTATCTCTGACACCTTTAAGGGTTAAATCTAAGTTCAGTTCAATAATTCGTCCGTTTCCGGAATCGAGAACATAGATAACATTGCCCCTACGCATAATATCGGTAGGAGTGGAAATGGCTGTTTCCAACCCTAAATCCTTATAGGAAACTGTTTTCTCGTGAACATAGGTAACCGGAGCCGCAACCGACTTACTTTCGTTGTCATACTCATAACCCAAATAAGGTGCATCTTCGGTATTTTTTGCCGATACCGGCAATACCAAAACCGAAGCGATTACTATTAAAGATAATACGAGCGCTGAAATTTTCTTAATAGACATAAGCCTTTTGCACCTCCTTATTTAAGACCCGAATGTGTCATAGTTTCCATAACCGAACTTTGTGACCAAAGGAAAACAGCAATCGGAGGAATCATCATTATAACAGCAACTGCTGCTGCCGCACCTGCACGTGCAATACCGCCCTGAGCGATTGTTGACATTACCTGAGGTAATTCTTTCAAGTCTTCGCTGAAGATATATTGCCTTGTTCCGCCGCCGTTCCAGAAAGCCTGGAAGTTGAATATCATAACCGTCATAACTGCGGGTTTGATACCGGGAAGAACGATTTTTGAGAATATTGTGGTTTCGTTTGCACCGTCAATTCTCGCAGCCTCAAGGGTTGAATCGGGAATTGCGGAAATAACAAACTGACGAATTAGGAATACGCCCATTGTGGAACCTAAGGGGGTTAAAATCATTGCCCAATAGGTATCAATAAGCCCTAATTTTGAAACTATGTAGTAAACCTGAACTGCAGTAACCTCGGGGCGGAAAAGCATTGCCAATACAACCAATGTGTATAGGGTTTTATTTGCTTTAAACTTACCCTTTGCCAAGGAATATCCGGCGAGAGCGGCAATTATAAGGGATGCTACAGTTGCAACTACCGTTACAAACACACTGTTAAACAGATAACGTGTGAAAGGAACCGCTAGGTTACCCGAAAGGGTGTAAACCATGGAGAAATTTTCAAGGGTGGGTCTGCGAACATAGAATCTCGGGGGGTAAATAAATATTTCGTCAATAGGCTTTAAGGATTGAACTACCGAATAGTAAAGGGGGAACACCATGAAAACACAAACTATAAAAAGGAATATGAAGATGCCCAAAGTGCCGCCTTTCGAACGGGAAAGAACAACCTGTTTGTCACGTTTTTTAAATAATTTCTTCATTCTTCATTCACCCTCCTTACTAATCCATAAAGCGTCTTAAGACTTTGTTAATGAGCAACCACGCCAAAACCATTACTGCGAACAGTACAACCGCCATGGCACAGGCATAGCCCATTTCAAATCTTACATTTGCGTAGTCGTTAATATGTAACAGCCATGTATGTGTGGAGTATCCGCTACTGGGGTTACCTGTTAAGGTTGCGTTAACGGCACCAACTGCGAATGCAGAAGATATGGACTGAACCGCACCGAACATCAACTGGGGTCCCATCTGGGGGAAGGTAACGAAGTAAAGTTCCTGCCAACGGTTGCGAAGTCCGTCCAAAGCGGCGGCCTCATAATAAACAGGGTCTAAAGCCTGGAAACCTGCACGGAAAGAAAGGAATCCGGAACTGAAACTCATCCAAACCGTTACTATAATTACGCAGGTCAAATTGTATCTTTCATCGGTGAGCCAGGAAATTGGCTTAGAAATCATGCCCAATTCCATTGCTATGTTATTAACAAGACCGTAACTGTCGGCAGAGAAAATGTACTGCCAAATTACATATATACTGCCTGCCAGGGAGGGGGCATATATACAGAAAGTGGTGAGAGCACGGAGTTTTCTAGGAACTTCGTTAATAAGCCAAGCCAATACGAAACTCAGTATAAATCCCACAGGGCCTGTTACAACTGCCAAAGTAAAGGTATTACCTAAGGCCTTTAGGAAAATCTTATCAGAGAGGAACATTCTGACATAATGGTCAACGCCGACAAAGTTATTGATGGTTAC
>CAYNXA010000269.1:0-2952 GCA_964401015.1 uncultured Oscillospiraceae bacterium | reverse complement strand
TCGCATTATCGGGCAGATCGAACACATACAACGCAATCAAATAATCGATTGCCGCATCGACATCCAAATAGCGACCGATATTCTGCGTAAAGCGTCGGTCATTGCTCGTTTCGGCGAGTTCGAACAGATAGCGGAAATTTTGAATATAGCGATTCCGACCCGATTCTTCCGACGGATGTACGACCGTTACGGGAATATCGGCATTTTCGGTTTCGACGGTAAAAGCGGCGTCACCGAGATCGGGATACGTATAGAAGAACGCGCCGCTTTCACGTTCGGAAAAGCCGAACAAAGAGCGGTCATTGGCAAGACAAAGGTCGTAGACTCCCTTAAAATTGCCGTTGGTATACAACAAGACCGGATAGCCGCAATCGGCACCCAAATGGGAAAGCGAGCGCAAAGTTTTCGGCAAAGACGTTCGGGTCATAACGGCTTGTTCCCAAAGCTCCGAAGCGGCAAGATTTGCGATTTTGCCGGGATCCCACCATTCCGCATTCAGCGTAAAGCGAGAGGTACTGCCGACCTCGGCACCAAACGAACATACCGCTTCCTCGATAAATTCGCCGTCCGCATAAAGGGTCACGTCATAAGAATCTTTTTCCTGCGTGCGATCGGCGCTTCGTCCGATACGCATGGCGGCAAACGCCGTCTGTGTTCCCTCGTTATCGACATAGGTCATGGTGGCATACGAAACGGGATATGTCGGATCGCCCACAACGTAGATACGCGGAATATCGGTCGGCGCTTGATATTCACGTTTTTCGGTATAACCGCAACGCATACAAGCAGCATAAGCGGTTTCAAAACGAATCTCGTTTACGGTTTCGCCGAATTCGTGCGGGATGATCTGACTTGTGTTTTCATACGAAACTTTCCCGCAGATTTTGCATATTCGGTAGGTGTAGGCTTCTTCCCCACATGCCGCTTCGGAATAACTTTCCGCGCCGTAGATATGCACGCGCTTCACCGCATACACGCCGATTGCGACAATACAGAGCAAGACGATCGGCAAAACCACTTTCTTCCATCGAAGCAATCCATGTGCAAGTCTGCGGCGATGTATTATTTTTTTGAACATGCTGTTTCATTCCCCTTTATTGCATATTGATTCCGTGTGATTTTCACGGGAATCGGCGAAAAAGTTTTGACACTGCGCTTGCATATGCGCACAAAGCTCGGAATTACGTAAGCGCTTCCAAATGTGCGGTATACCATTCGATCAATCGTTCCACTTCTTTGTTCGGGTCGTGAAACGGAACTTTATTCAACGTGCAATCTTCGCGATACACTTCCACATCCAATTTCGACACCGCGCTTTCAAATTCGCTCTTGACATTCTGCGGCGACAGGCGGGTTCGTTTCAATTCGGAAATACGCCGACGAATCTTATCCGCATACGTATCGGAAAGCGTTTCCCATACCGTCGTCTTGGCGGGGAAAACATTCGGATCGCTCAAATTGACCGTTCCCTCACGACTGCCGTAGGTATGTTCGGTATTATTCGGCACGGGATACCAAACCGTTCCGTCGACGCTCACCCAATACAGGTCGGTAAAGGCATCGGCGTTTCCCGTCAGTTGAGAAAAGCAATAATACGCAAGCATGATTTCCGTGTCGCACAAATTTTCCATTGTACCAACCGCATCGACATTCAAAAGGGCATTTACGCTTTGCAAAGTCGATTCGTATTCGCTTTCGTCACCGTAAACGTATGTGAGTCTTCCGTTCGCTTCGTGAAAAACGTAGCGAATATTCGCATCGCTGTTTTTTTGCACCAACGCCGAATACGGAATGGAAAGCGTATAAATTCCCATGAAAGTATACTTCGGTTTGCGATTGCGAACGTATAAGAGGCAGTTATACCCCGCATATTCGGTATTGTCCGATGCCAAAACAAGGCGTGCGTAATCGGGAAAATTCGCCGCAACGAGATCGCGCCATTGACGATAGGACACAATGCGGCGCACACAGGTCGCATCGTCGTTGTTGGCATACAGGCGTATTTCGTCGCTTTGTCCGAAATCGCCGAACAAGGGCAATTCCCCGTCACCGACTTGAAAATCGTTCAACACATAATTTAATTTTTTCTCGTAATCGCTTTCTTCTTTCATCAAACGAACTCTGGTCGTTCCGATCGATTGTTCGCCGAAATATTCGGGGAGCTTCGAAATTTCACCGTCGTCGGTTTGGACATTTTCCGAAGAATCGGATTCGGGTACTTCCGCAAAAACTTTAAGGGCAGTTTCTTCGGTCGACGTATCGTTACAGCGATAAATAAAATTTGCCAATATCGACGTTTGAGACGACATACCCTCCCCCGAACCGTGCAAATAGAGCGCGGGGATCGGCGATTCTTTCATCGGTGTGCGCTTTGATTCGATCAAAAAACTGCATACCGAACAGCGAAGTTCTTCGATTCCCTCGGTCGCCGACGTCGGTTGCTTAACGGTATACCACGCTTGTACATGTCCGGTCGGAGGAGCTTTCGAAATCTGTGTCACACGATGGCACAGAGAGCACTTTCGATAGGTGCCCCCCTCGGCGGTGCAAGTCGGCAACACTTCATATTCGTCGCCGTAAAAATGTACGGAATTGTAAAACAGCGTTGCGAGTGCCGTCAACAAAACGGCGGCGACACCGACAAGCAAGAGAGGGTTTCTTTTTATATTTCGTAACACGGTTCTTTTCCTCGACATAAAATCGGTTGATATTGGGAGTTGTCCTGTGCGCGAAGCGCATTTGGCTCGCCGCAAGGTAAATTCAGCTGCCGATAGGCAATTCGGCTCGCAAACGCAAATGAAGCCGATTGCAAGATTTTCTGCGTATATTATACCCTGAGCAAAAATGCTTGCTCGCAAGGGCATTTTTGGGAAGCCGTCAATAACGCAGGTGTGCGGAGCGCACAGCGGCGAAGCCGCAAAAGCTCACGCAGTGAGCTTTTCTGCGTATATT
>CAYNXA010000268.1:0-2965 GCA_964401015.1 uncultured Oscillospiraceae bacterium | reverse complement strand
ATTTTAAATGTTTGCACAAGAGAGGCAAGAAAAAATATGTGAAATGCTCAAAAGGCACTTATGCAGTCGGCCGATATGAGTAAACTTCAAAATAAAAAAGATATCCGAAAAGCGGTTATTGCCGCTTTGGGTGTGCTTCTTTGTATTACTATCCGTTCAAAATTACCGAAGGCAACATAAATTCCACAATTTGCAGTGAACCGGTTCCTGATTAAAACCTCTTAAAACGGTTCTGTGATTTTTTGAGGTTATTAAAAATATTATCAGCAAAAGTTTGCCGCATCGTTTTAACAATGCTATCGGTATCTTTTGCAGGAAGGCAGATTATAATTATGGATAAAAAATTTGATGCAGAAAACATTGTGTTGACGCTTAGTGCCATGTCCGATATACACCTAAACGGCAGTTGGTATAAAGGACGCAGCAAGGAAAAGGTTATAAACGCCTTGGAGTTTTCCCGTGAAACAGCAAAAAACCCTATTGATGCTTATGTTTTCGCCGGAGATTTGGTTAGTTGTGTAAACGGCTGTGTTATGTTAGGCGGAAAATGGGGCAATGACTACATCAAGGCTCTGGCTGAGCAATCGGAATATGAGTTTGACGGCTTGCGTGACTGTTTTAATAACCACATTCCCGAAGAAGCCGAAATTATATACTGTCTCGGTAATCACGACAGTATGAACGGCAGTAATAGCGAACGCTTTATTGAGGAGTTATCATGCCTGAACGAGAAGGGCGACAATAAAAATTTCGAGCGTATGTATCGCACGGATTTGGACTTGAATGCTTTGCATAAAGGTATGAGACATTGCCTTTGCAAAGGATATCATTTTTTATGCGTTGACTATATGGCAGATTATAGAGAAACTCTCGATTTTCTAAGGAAAAATCTTGATGAAATTACCCGTAATGAACCCGATAAGTATGTATTTGTAATCAGTCATTACCATACCCCCGGCACTGTATACGGCTCTGACGAAAAGAAGGGTTCAATTGCCGAAAATTCCTTTATTGAGGACCTGGGGAAATTGCTTAATAACTATCCGCAGGTTATTTATTTAAGCGGCCATGAACACACTTCAATATGCAATGAGCGGGCAATAATGCAAACCGGATACACGGCAATAGAGGGTTCCTGTGTGGGTTGTGTTGACAACTGCGTGCCTCAGGGAGAACTTAATGTATTTTTAGCAGAACTACATTGCGAGGCTTCAGAAAGCCTGCTTATTGAGGTTGATAAAAACGGTGCCTTAAAAATCACAAGACTTGACTGTTATACCAAAAGCATTATTAAAAATCCTTGGGAATTACCCGCACCTCAATCGGATAACAGTCATTTAAAGGTATATTCAGCCGACAGAAAATATAAAGCGAAAAAGCCCAAGTTCCCGAATAACGCCGAGATTAAACTCGAAGAAACCGAAAACGGTGTGAGCGTTACAATCCCTAAAGCGCTTCGCAATAACGAAGATATTTTCAGATACCAAATTATATGTTATGACAGCGTGGGTAAGTCGAGTGTATATCTGCTTTCATCTCTCTTTTGCTATCGCAAAGACGAAAGGTATAACAGTGAAGTATTAAGCGGTATAATACCCGACAAAAAACTTTCGGATATTTATAAAATATCCGTTACTGCTCAGGATTTCTGGTTAAACGAAAGTGAACCGCTTATAAAATTCAATGACTTCCAAATGCCTGTATGCTACAATTCACACATATTAAAATAAATTGTCAGGTAGGCATTTAACAAAAGGAGTGCAATATGGATATTAAAGAGAAAATTCGCAATTTTTTTATTCGTTTCGGTTTTAGCACCGAGAATATGGAAGATATAGAATGTTGGGAATACCCCTCATTTAATGATTATATAACTTTTCAGGGCGAAAAGTTTGAAAAGGCAGAAAAAGTGCAACCTTATTTAGAAAACAAACTTAATGAATCGGTTAACAAATGCAAAGAGGCATATAAACAATACTCTGACGGTTCTTTTGCTTTTACAACCGATGTGCATATCCATGCCAACACATTAACCGAGATACCGATGCTTAAATATTTAGCGGAAAACAGAATTATAGATAAAGCGTTTTGCGGAGGTGACTTTGTGTGGGCATTCGGCACAAAGGAATTTATGCTTGTAGATGTGGCATTGAGTATGGAATATGTCAAAGCCATAAACACCGTTCTTCCTTTTTATATTACAAGGGGTAATCACGATTTTACGGTACGATATACAAGTGAAAAAAACTGTGAGGGGGACTATATCGGCGAGGGATACACACTTCCCTTTAACAAAACCTGTGAAATAATTATGTCTCACCAGCCAAAAAATATAAAGGCTAACCATAACTGTATGTATTTTTATACAGATAATGAAATGGAAAAAATACGCTACATAGTTCTTGACACACATTCAAAAAATCACGCAGCAGAGAATACCCCTTGGGGCATTGCTTACGGGTTTGACAAGGAACAACTTGATTGGCTTGTAAACGATGCGTTGCAGTTACCTTATAAGGACGAGTGGACTGTAATTGTGTTCGGTCATATACCCTGTGTTGAATCCTTGCCTGGTTCCGACTCAGTGCTTGGTGAGTTGGCAGAAGTTTTGAAGGACTTTAAAAACAAGCGTAAAGGCAAGTATGCCGACTTTACCAACTCCAAAGGCGAATTTGCCGCCTATATATGCGGTCACAACCACAAGGACGCATCTGTGGTTGAGGACGGTACTCTCTTTATTTCCACCGGTTGCTCCTCATACTGCCCCGACGATGGTATTGACCGTACTGTAGGAAGTGAAAACGAAGTTCTGTTTGATGTTTTTCTTATAAATAAAACAGATAAAAAGATAAAAGCAGTTCGATTCGGTGCGGGTTCAGACCGAGAATTCAGTTATTAAATCGGCAATAATTGGATAAATTTAAAATTTTCGATTGACAATTCAAAATTTTAGGTGTATAATCAC
>CAYNXA010000267.1:0-2969 GCA_964401015.1 uncultured Oscillospiraceae bacterium | reverse complement strand
ATTTATTATTGTTAGCGTTTAATTTTAAGTTTCGGCGTTTTTAAGAGCTTCCGAACCTCTGCTCGCTTATCGTATATCAACTCCCCCGTCGAAGCCTTTACGCCCCCGAAACGAGAATAAGCAAAGAACCGAAATTACTGCGTTTTCGGAACCTTGCCTTAACATTATACTATGAAACACGCCGATTTGCAAGAGGTTTTGTCGTTTTTTTATCGACAAGAATTTTCAAAAGAAGAAATGCTTATGATTTTTTGCGATAGACCGAAATCTTAAACGACAGTTCGGTTTTCAAACTTTCGATACCGTTCAGTTTTTCGCTGTCTTTACGGGAAGTTTTCCAGTAATACGGCGTCATTCCGAACAAGTCCCGCACATATTCACCCGCGACGGTCACCGAATATTCCAATGTTTTTTCGTCGACAAAAGAAAATTCCCCGTACTCGAAATGCTTTTCGGGATTATCATACGGTGTATCGTACAGCAACTCTTTAAGTCCCGCTAAATGGCGCGGTCCGGGTCCCGCGACAAACAAATAGCCGTTATTTTTCAAGATACGAGCCGTTTCTTCACTTGCCACGGGGGCGAACACCGATATTGCCGCGTCGGCACAAGCATCAAACAGCGGCAGCGTAAACAGACTGCATACCGCATAACGGCAAGGACAAACGGCTGCTTTTTCGGCTTTTGCCGCAGTCTTGACAGCGCTTTTGGCAAGGTCGACGCCGAACAGTTCGGCTGTCGGAAATTTTTCGCGCAAAACGCGCAGATAATACCCCTCGCCGCAACCGCAATCGACAATTGTTTGAGAAGCGGGAGAATATTCTTCGACCGATCGTGCCAAAAAATCGGCAAACCGGCGATAATATCTCGCTGTCAAAAAGCGATGGCGACCCGCACACATACCGTCATCATCGCCGCTGTCGCTTTTTCCGACAGCAAAATTGACATAGCCGTCGCGTGAAATATCAAAGGTGTGGCGATTTTGGCAAAGATAGCTTTTGTTTTCAAGAACAAGAGCCGCCCGACAGATCGGACAACGAAACAAAAATTCGGTATTCATGGAAGATTCCTCTCGGATAATATCGATGGGAGCGGACAAACGGTCATTCGACGAAAAAGCGTCCGAGCAACGTTCGCAATTTTTCGAGCAATAAACCCGCCGCAAGACTCATGGCAAGCAAGGTCGGAAATGCGGCGAAAAGACGCAACGGATCCTCGCTCCAAAGAAAAGCGCGGCAGAAAAAGTATTGGGAAACAAAGTAACAATAGAAAAACGAATGGGTATAGAAAATGTCGGCGGAATACTTTCCGAGAAAAGCAAACGTCTTCCCGAAAAGAGGCAAACGGCAAAAGCACGCGCGCATGAACAAAAGAATCGATAAGGCAAAAAAGGTATCGAAGGCAAGTCCGATCTGCGTTCGGATAAGCGCAAAAACGAACAGAGCAACAACCGTTATCACAACCGACTTTAGCTTATGTTTGTCGCTCCATGCCGAGAAACGATCCAAAAGTCCGCGCTGTGCCGCGAAGATGCCGACGCAAAACGGAAAAAACCAATAGATCTCGCGGCAAGTATTCCAAACATTGTTTCCGAACACGGTATACAAAATAAGCGGAATCGCCGTCAACGGCAGGGTAAGATACGGCAATTTTTCCGACAGAAATCGAAAAAGCGGAAAAAGCAAGTACATCATCAGTGCCGCTTCCATATACCACCACGTCTGATTCAACGTGCCGCTTTCGAAAAGCGGGCGCAAGGCGAAAAATTCAAGCAACGCCGAAACAAACCCTCTCACGCCGCTGCCGTAACAGACGGTAATCAAAAATTCGGGACGGGCGAAAAACGCAGACAGAACGAAAAACACGACGTATACCAACCAATAGGGTTTCAAAAGCGACAAGAGGTGTTTCTTTTGAAACGCAATCGGCGACAGCTTTTCTTTGCTGTGCTCATAGCTCTTTGTAATGCCGTAGCCGCTGAGCAACGCGAAAATTGCAACGCAAACTTTGGAAAGAGTCGCGATTATTTCGAATATCGAATGTTCCGACAATCGAATCGGTGCGGGCAATACGCCCATATACAAATGATGGATCAACAACATACAAACCGCGACGCCTTTTACGGCGGCGGTGTCGTGTTTGGAAAAAACGGATTTGTTTTCGGTCATAAAAATCCTCGTATTGTTCTTGTTATTTCTCGCAAAAACGGCTCAATTTGCAGTGAACGCTTTTACGTCCAATATGGAGCGTTTGCTGCCGTGCGGCGGGAAGATCAGCATTTCCGCAAGCCTTTCGGATAATGATTTTTCAAATAGCCGTCGACGATTTTGGCGCCGCCCAAAGCGATTCCGTCGACCGTTACCGCACAAAATCCGTCGGGAGCGGTTACGGCAAACCCCTCTCCGCGCAAATAGCGTTCGATCTCATCGGAATCGGACGAAAAGTTCAGTTTTCGCAAAAATTCGTTTCCGTATGCCGAAAAGAATTGATGATGCGGAACGATTCGTTTCGATTTGTATTCGCCGAGCTTGACGCCGCATGAAAAGATGTGCCGTTCGGGAAGCGAAAGCGATTCAGGAACGATCAAAATATTTTCCCCGTAAACGGAAAGCGATACATCGGCATATCCCAATGTGTCGTTCAAAAGCGAATTTGCCGCCGCCTTTTCATCTTTGGTCAGCACACGCAACGGAAAATCGTCTTTTTTACGCCACGCACTTTGCGACGGAAGCGCATTATCCCCGTTTCGGCGAAACAGGGCGAAAAACTGTCCCTCGCCTCCGCTGACATGGGGATAAAAGCGACGAACAAGCGACCGATCGAATCCGCGACAGGACGGTGCATAGCCCGATTGGGAATACGGCAAAAGAGCCTCGCTGGGCGCGCACAGCGAAAAATCGGGGTTGTTTTCCAAAAACCACGAAACATTTTCTTCGTTTTCTTCGATGGAATAGGTACAAGTCGAATAC
>CAYNXA010000266.1:0-2986 GCA_964401015.1 uncultured Oscillospiraceae bacterium | reverse complement strand
ATGCTTAGATAAATTGCAAAGGACTACCACATTTACCGATCACAGTGCCACTTGATGAACGAAAGCAACAACGATATACGTTTGAAAAGAATCGTTTTTCGGCTGAAAACGAATTTTGATTTTACAAAAATCGCTGTCCTTTTGGCAAATCAAGGGGCAGTTTATAAAATCGGGAACGATGTTGTTTCGGTTTTGCTCATGCATTGATCGGCAAATTCGTCTTTTGACAATGCGGGGTTTGTTAAGGGGGCGGAGCAGCCCCCTTAACGTTTCTTTCTTTTCGGTTATCTTTTCTTTCTCGTAAGAAAGAAAAGGAACATTTCACTTTCCGCTTTGAAAAGCGGGGATCTTGTTGCTTTGGAAAAGCAACGGAAAACGCTACGTGTCACTTTTTTCTTTTATTTCCAAAAGAAAAAAGTGACCAAAAAAGAAAAGAATTCGGGGCGTTCTGCGCCGCGCCCCAAAACCCCGTGGCGATTGGTGCGGGACAGGACTGCCGAGCTATGCTTGAATAAATTGCAAAGAACTGCCGCATTTATCGATTGCGTTGCCACTTGATGGGCGAAAATAACAGCGATATACGTTTGAAAAGAGTCGTTTTCGGCTGAAAACGGGTTTTGCACACAAATATCGCCGATTGCAATAAAAAGACGGTTGAAAACGCGGTGTTTTTTTGATACAATACAACCGTAGCGACTTTACGATAGCAAAGTATCGAAATAAGGTTTTTACGGAAAGCGAGAAGAACATGAAAACGCAACCGCATAATTTTATCGGAAAATGGATCACAACCGACGAATTTTTCGACCTTTCGCCCCGAAATGTGTTTCATCGTCAAGCGGAGCCGTTGGAGCTTGCTCCTGACGAACATCAAAATCGGCACGTGTTGTTTCGAAAGAAATTCGTCTGTCAATCGGCAAAAAAAGCAGTCGTATATATATCCGCCGATGATTATTACAAGCTGTATATAAACGGCGTTTTTGTGGCGCAAGGACCGACTGCCGCCTACCATTTTCGCTATAACTTCAACGAGATCGACGTGAGCGCCTATTTGTGTGACGGCGAAAACACGATTGCCGTGCATACTCTGTATCAGGGGCTTATCAATCGCGTTTGGCAAAGCGGCGATTATCGACACGGGTTGATTTTGGATTTGGTATGCGACGGAAAAACAATTGTTTCGAGCGACGAAAGCTTCAAAACGGTTTTGCACAGCGGTTACAAAGCGACGGGAACTTTCGGATATCAAACGCAGTTTGCCGAAGAATACGATTCGCGTGCGCGAGAAGTCGGCTTTGAAAAAGCGGATTTTGACGATTCGTATTGGCAAAACGCACGTGTGAATTTGCGGGACGATCACCGGTTGGTACCGCAACAAAGCGACCGGTTGGTTTTCGAGACGATTCAACCGAAAACCGTTCGAAAAAGCGAGAAAAACAGTCAAATGCAAACGCTGTTTTATGATTTCGGTGCGACGTATGTCGGCTGCCTTGCGGTGCGGGCATACGGAAAAAGCGGCGATGTCGTTACCGTTCGATGCGGTCAGGAATTGAACGACGATGGCAGTGTGCGCTACGATCTGCGTGCCAATTGCAAATACGAAGAAGAATGGATCCTTTCGGACGGCGAAAGCGTGCTTTCGCAATACGATTACAAGTCGTTTCGCTATGTCGAATTGTGTTTGCCCGAAACCGTTACGATAAAAGAAGCAACATTGGAGGCACGGCATTATCCGTTTGTTTTGCACGGAACGCTTCGCGACGAATTTCGCGGAAACGCCGATCTCGAAGCAATTTGGGAACTTTGCGTCGGTACGCAAAAGTACGGCGTGCAGGAAGTGATACAAGACTGCATGGAACGCGAAAAAGGCTTTTACCTCGGCGACGGTTGCTATACGGCATTGACGCATATGTTGCTTACGGGCGATGACGCTATGGTACGACGCCTTATCGATGATGCATTTGCCACGACTTTTATTTCGGATACGTTGGTAACTTGCATGAATTGTTCGTTTATGCAGGAGATCGCCGAATATCCGCTGATTTTGGTATATCTTGTTTTGTGGCATTATCGTTATACCGACGACAAGGCGTATTTGGCACGGAACTATCCAAAGGTGACGGCACTTTTGGACGCCTATCGGAATCGATACGAGAGAAACGGACTGTTGCGGGATTTGGATAAATGGTGCGTGGTCGAATGGCCCAAGAATTTTCAGCATGGCTACGACGTCGACGTTACCGAGGGAAAGGTTTGTACCCAAGCACACGTGTCGATCAATGCCTATTATCTTGCGGCGGTGCGCGCGGCAAACACGATGGCGGAATGTTTGACGCTCCCACTTTATCGTAATGCCGAAGCGATGAAAAGGGCGTTTTTCGATACCTTTTACGATAAAAAACGGCATCTTTTCAAAGACGGCGAGAATACCGAACATGTAAGTCTTGTCGGCAACAGCTTCGTCTATGCGTTCGGACTTTGCGATCGAGAAGAATTTGAAGTTGCTTTTTACGAGATTTACGACCGAAACGGCATTTCCTCGCTGTCGATGTTTTGCACGTTTCCCGTGCTGATGGGATTTGTGCGCCATGGTCGAACCGACCGTGTAAAAGAAGCCCTGCTTGACGAAAACGCATGGAAGCGAATTCTTCGCGAGGGCGGCACGACGACTTTTGAGGGGTGGGGGAAAGACACCAAATGGAATACGTCACTGTTTCATCTCACCATGTCGTATGCGGCGACTTTTATGGTCGATACGGATTCGGCAAAGCTGTTTTCGTAAGACTTCGCAAATAATCGCCGCAACGCAAAAAAACGGCGGGGAAAATGCTCCGGGTGAATAAGGAAGTATTTTAGAAAATGCAGTGTAACCTCGCAAAATGGGGTTACACCCTTTTTCTTTATGCAGATTTTGATACGATTTGTTTTTGATTTTGCAGTTTTTCAACCGTTCGTAACAATTCTTGTTCCGTTGGAATATCGAACA
>CAYNXA010000265.1:0-2990 GCA_964401015.1 uncultured Oscillospiraceae bacterium | reverse complement strand
CGGAGAAGTCTTTGAGCTTCATCGCGCCGCTTTCTTTTTTATCTTTGGAATATAATTAGTAAATCAGCTGGGTGAATACGCCACGCGTGATCTTTTAGTAGGGGGCAAAAGCACTGCCGTTGTCACGGTCGATGTTCGAAAGCAAGCAGATACTCTGGAAGAAGCCGATATACGACGAATACCAAGAATCCACCGCCACGTCGGAATAATCCGACGAGAATTTCTTAATCTCGGCGTCATCCGCCAAAAGACGTGCCAACATGGTTACCGCTTCAGCGCGCGAAAGATTGTTCTGCGGACGGAAAGTGCCGTCGGAATAGCCCGCAACAAATTCGGCATTGCCGCGAATCGAAAGATTACGTTCCGCTACCGCAACGGTATGCTTACCGGTGGCAATCGAATAGATACCGTCGGCACTTTGAACGGCGGCACCGTCGATGGTAGCCGTTTCGGCGGGAAGGCCGTTGTTATCAGTCAAAAGAAATCCGACCAATTTGCCGTCTTTATAGCTCGGCGTACAGGTACCCTCAGTTACCGTGAACACGTAGCTGCCTTTTGCATCAGCAAAGAAGTTTGCCGTATCGCCTTTGGAAACGAGAATGGTATTTCCGGTTACTTTGCCGTCGTTTACAAACTTGACCGACGCAACATCGCCGCCCGAAACAACAACCGCAAGGTCACCGTTTATCGTAGCGCCGCTTGCCGCACCGACGATCAATTCGTCGATCGAACCGCCTTCGATCACGGCAACTACATTGCCGTCCACCGTACCGGCGGCACTGCCGGCATAGAAGGTATCCACCGCACCGTCATACAACGTCACTTCGGTATTACCGGAGGTTTTTCCGGAGCCGTCGTTACCGGCGTATACTTCGGTATAGGTTCCGCCGTTAAGCTGTACCACGGCGCCCTTTGCGGCGGAAGAAGCATGCGCACCCGCGATAACGCGGTCGTAAACGCCCGCATGGAGACGAATCTTACCGTTGCCGTTGCCGTTACCGGGAGCAACGATCAGAGGAGCGGGATAGGATATGATATTGTCGCCACCCGCAACATAGGTTTCCTGCGAATAGGTGTCGAAATCGTCCTCGGCAATGAAATCATAGCCGCCGGTCAAAAGAACGGAACCGGGATCGGTCTTAATATTAACGAAAGAAAACGCCGTATCGCCGGCAAATTCGACCGTTTCAAGCCCCGAAAAATCCAAGGTGTTGCTGGTCAGCTTAGTGCCCATGCCGACAAAGCTCAGCTTGCTTCTACCCGTTGTATCGGCGAATGCACTCAGAGGCAGAGAAGCGGAAAAGATGACCTGACCGCCGTTTTTGCCGAGAGCGGCAAGCGCATCGTCTACACTTTTGAACGAATTGTAATTGTTTCCGTCGTACTTCATGCGACCGAACGAACTAACGAATACCGTCGACTTTCCGTCGATGGTTTCGACCTTTGCATCCGCCGCCGAAGCACTCATCGGCACCGCTTGTGCCAAAAGGAGCGTCGACAGCAAAGCCGCTGTGATTTTTCTCATGTGCGAAAATTCCTTTCTTTCCTTTTGCTTTTTTGTTGTTTTGTTTTACTTCTACCGCGTGAAAAACGAAAATCGATTTCGGCAATTTCACATTTTTCCTATCGGTATTTACTACAATTGTACAAGAAAAATCGCTTTATGTCAACACTTTTTCCGCAAAAACATCAACCGACATGGAATTTTGACCGAATCGTACATTTTTTTGAACGGAAAATACAGACGACCGGGTTTCACCCATTCGAAAGAGGCTTTTTTGACTTTTTTTGAGAATTGCGAAATTTGCTCTTGACAAGCGAAAGGATTTATGGTATCATAATATCGTTGTCGACAGAAGCAACACGTCACGGAGAAGTCGCGTAGCTGGTCGAGCGCGCACGATTGGAAATCGTGTAATCGTTAAAAGCGGTTCGAGGGTTCGAATCCCTCCTTCTCCGCCAAGAAAATCCCAATCGCATATGCGGTTGGGATTTTTCATTTAGTAAAAAACTCCCGATTCCTCTTTATGATATAATCAGTGCCGTGTAAGAATGAAAGCATAGATACAACCTGTATCGGTGCTTTCATTCTTGTTTTGTTTTTTGTCGGCTGTCGGAGCGGAAATGTTCATGAGAACGCAATCGAAAGACGGCAGTATATATATAAATGTAAATAATTTTTTCGCTTCTTGACAAACGGAGCGTTTCATGATAAACTCTACTTGCAAATAGGAGTTATTTGCAACGTACTCGCGAAAACGACAAGTGCAAAACAGACATTGTTTTGATTTTAGGAGGTTTATCATGAAAGGATTTGCTATGTTAACAATCGGTCAAACCGGTTGGGTAGAAAAGGAAAGACCGATCTGCGGACCCTGTGATGCGATTTGTAAGCCGCTCGCTTTGGCGCCCTGTACGTCGGATGTGCATACCGTTTGGGCGGGTGCCATCGGGGATCGTCATGAAATGATCTTGGGACACGAAGCCGTAGGCGAAGTTGTGGAAGTCGGTCCCGAAGTAAAAGATTTCAAACCCGGCGACCGCGTGCTGATCGCCGCCATAACACCCGATTGGAACTCCCTTGAAGCGCAAGGCGGCTATGCCATGCACTCCGGCGGTATGCTTTCGGGTTGGAAATTTTCCAATTTTAAGGACGGCGTATTCGGGGAATATTTTCATGTAAACGATGCGGACGGCAATCTCGCCCATCTGCCCGATGGTATGGACATTGCGGCGGCTTGTATGCTTGCCGACATGGTTCCCACCGGCTTCCACGGTGTGGAGTTGGCTGACATTCAGTTCGGTGATACGGTAGCCGTTATAGGAATTGGACCGGTGGGCCTTATGGCGGTAGCCGGTGCCGCAATTCGAGGTGCATCCACCATTTACGCGGTAGGCTCCCGAAAGAATTGTGCCGATCTTGCTCTGGAATTCGGTGCGACCGAGATCATCAATTATAAAGAAGGCGACATCGTAGAGCAGATCATGGC
>CAYNXA010000264.1:0-2999 GCA_964401015.1 uncultured Oscillospiraceae bacterium | reverse complement strand
CCCTCTTTCTCGCCTCCCTTTACACAAGGGAGGCGAGAAAGAGGGTAAGGCTCCCGCGCACCCTCTCTTTAGGCCCCTTGCCTAAAGGGGGCTCCCGCGAAGCGGGTGGGGGATTCTCAAATCCGCGCCGACATAAATTTCGGGCGCGCCCCGCAGGGGCGGGAACGCCTACCGCAGGTGTCACGAAAAGCCGCGCATAACATCGTTGACATCGGGCAATTTGCGGATCCGTTGGACGATAGTGGCGACATGGGTCGTGTTTTTACAGGTGATATTAACGGTGATCTTCAGAGTCTTGCCCGATTGAATGACTTTGGAATTAAGCGAATTGACCGGCACTTTCAGATCGGACAACAAATTCGAAAGTCCCGCGATGACCGACAGCGAATTTTTCGCATAAATTTGCAAAATGGTTTCGAATCCGTTTTCGGCATTACTGCGATTGATGGAATATTGCGACCAATGCACACGCACCCAGCGGTCTTTTTCTTCGTGCTTTGCTTGTCCGTCGAGGGCGTTCGGGCAATCGGATTTATGAACCGAAACACCGAATCCGCGGGTCACATAGCCGACGATCGGGTCGCCCGGCAAAGGATTGCAACAACGAGCAAAACGGATTTGACAATCACTCAATCCGTCGACGATGACCGTTCGGCTGACATCGCGGGCAACTTTCGACCCGCCTTGTTTATAGGATACTTCGTCGTCCGACTGTTCGAATTCGGGAGCCGCTTTGGGTTCGGGCTCGGCGGTCGGTGTCACAACGCGATCCAGCTCATCGCGCAATTTTCCCGATACTTTTGAGATCGAAAGACCTCCGTAGCCGAGGCTGTTATAAAAATCGTCGGTTTCCGCCATGCCGATACGCGACGCGACATTGGCGGCGATCTCATGCATTTGACTTTCGGTACACGTCCGTCCGAAACTGCGCAATTCGCGTTCGACCATACTCTTGCCTTCGGCAATGTTTTCGGTTCGTTTTTCGCGCTTATACCATTGACGAATCTTGTTTTTCGCTTCGCTCGTCCGAACGATCTTCAGCCAGTCTTTGCTCGGTCCTTTGGGGGTCGAGGAAGTGATGACTTCGACGATCTGACCGGTTTGCAAGACCGTATCGATGGGGACGATCATCCCGTTGACTTTGGCACCGGTCATACGGTTGCCCACTTCGCTGTGTATCGCAAAAGCAAAGTCGATCGCCGTCGCACCGCTTTGCAGGCTGATAACGTCACCTTTGGGGGTAAAGACAAAGATCTCGTCCTCGAAAATATCGATCTTCAAGGGTTTTAAGAATTCTTCGTTATCGGCGTCGCCCTTTTCGGTTTCGACCAACGTGCGAATCCATTTCAGCTTTTCGGCGATATTTTCTTTATCTTGTTCGCCCGATTTGTATTTCCAATGCGCGGCGATACCGTATTCGGCGACCGTATGCATTTCCCATGTACGAATCTGCACTTCGAACGGAATACCGTGTCGACCGATAACCGTCGTATGAAGCGAACGATACAAATTGGGCTTCGGGGTCGAAATATAATCCTTGAAACGACCGGGAATCAAATTAAAGGTTTCATGGATAATACCCAATACCGTATAACATTCCAATTCGGTATCCACGATGATGCGAACGGCATAAAAATCATAAATTTCGTCAAAGCTCTTGCCTTGGTTGTACATTTTCTTGTAAATACTGAAAATGGACTTTACGCGTCCCGACATGGTATAGGGAATTTTTTCTTCGGCAAGCTTTTCTTTGATCTGATTTTGGGCGTTTTCGAGAAAGTCGCGGTTTTCACCGTAACGGTGGTCGATATCTTTTTTGACTTCTTCGTAGCCGATCGGGTCAAGATATTGCAACGACAGGTTTTCCAGTTCGCCTTTGATCTTTTGAATACCGAGTCGATGTGCCAACGGTGCGTACACATGCATGGTTTCAAGCGCGATCAGGCGTTGTTTGGCGTCGGGTTGTGCCGAAAGGGTACGCATATTGTGCAAGCGGTCGGCAAGCTTGATGAAGATAACGCGGATATCTTTGGACATGGCAAGAAACATTTTCCGCAGATTTTCGACGCTTTCTTCTTCACGGTTTTCGAAATGAATGTTGACAAGTTTGGTCAAGCCCTCGACCAGTTCGCATACCTCATCACCGAACAATTTGCGAATGGTCGGACTGTCGGTCTTGTCTTTGCAGTCTTCGAGCGTATCGTGCAAAAGCGCCGCGCAGATCGAATCGGTATCCAACTCCAATTGTGCCACAATGACCGCAACGGCAACCGGATGAGAAATATATTCTTCGCCCGATTTGCGAAATTGTCCGTCGTGCATTTCATGTGCGTATTCGTAGGCACGATGAATTTTGTCAAAATCGTATTGGGTGCTGATGGCAATCAGCTTTTGATACAACTGTGCATAATAATCCATATCGTTATCCGACTCCTTTCTTACATTTTGCGATGAGCGTTGCCGCACCTACGGTGAGCACCTTACGGTGGGCGTTCCCGCCCCTTCGGGGCGCACCTACGGTGAGTATCCCCCCGCGCCTTTCGGCGCGCGCACGGAATTTACGGCGGCGCGGATTTTTTACGCGCGGGCGGATACTATCCGCCCCTACAAGGTGAGGGTTTACGTTATCGAAAACCAAAGCGCGAAGGGCGAAATCCACATCCGAATTTCGAATTTCCAATTCCTAATTACTAATTCCCAATTCCGCATTCAGCATTGCCGCTTTCCCCTCACTCATGCGCGTCGTACCAATTTTTCCCGACGGCGGAAGAAACGGCGAGCGGTACCGAAAAGTATTCGGCGACACAATGTTCCATTTCGTCTTTCAAGATGCGTGCCACGCGTTCGGCTTCGGCTTCGGGACATTCGACGATCAATTCATCGTGTACTTGCAAAAGAAGTTTGGCGGAAAGTCCCGCATCGGCAAGGGCTTTTTCGGTGCGGAGCATGGCGATTTTGATCACGTCCGCCGCCGTTCCCTGAATGGGGGAATTCATGGC
>CAYNXA010000263.1:0-3014 GCA_964401015.1 uncultured Oscillospiraceae bacterium | reverse complement strand
ACCGTATACGTACAGTTGGGAATACGCTTCTTCTTACACCGGAACCGATTGGACGTCTTTTTCGCAAAACGATTTGTACAGCGGCGTCGACGAAAAAGTTTTGACGGTGACGAACGCGCCGAAAGATCTTGCTTTGAAAGTGCGTTGCCTTGTGACCGATGCAAGAGAAAAAAGTATTACGACCGATGACAGCTTTATCACGGTGCGCGACAGCTATGAAAAACCCGAAATTTATTATTACGGCGTGGTCGGTTCGGGTCAGCTCAGCGGCAATACGTACAGCCTTTACAAAGGCGCTTCGATTCGCCTGTATTGCAACGCCGGCACGACCGGAGATGTCATGTTTTATCAATGGCAATATTCCGACGGCACGACCAAAACCGTAAATGTGCTCGGCGGCGGTACGAAAGAAGTTGAAAACTGGTATACCGTCAGCGGTGCGAACGAATATGCTCTTGCCGACGGTCAGTTGTCGGCGTCCGATGAAGTAAAGGCGGTACGTTGCCGTATCACCGATACAAACGGCGCCGTCACGGGAAGTGCCGTTACCATTCAAACCATCGGCACTTTGCGTCGCGTGACCGATCCGGAAGATGCGACCGTGCGCGTCGGCAGCGATGTTTCGTTCAAGGCATCGTTCGACGGCGCATCGTCGTATAAGTGGGCGTATATCGCCAAAGACGGCGACAAAGCATCGTATATCAATTCTTCGTTCGCGTCGAAATACGGCGTTACGATCATGGGCGAAACCGATACGACCCTCTCGCTTTCCGATATCGCCGACACGGCGCTTGACGGCTTTCGATTCTATTGTTGCGGTTATGACAGCACGGGAACCGTCGTGACGACCAAGACGGCGACTTTGACCGTAAAAGAAAAAGATACGACAACCGATTCGGACAACAAAAAGCCCTCTGCAACCGAATCGGAATCGGAATCGAAAGAACTGCCCTTTACCGACGTTTCCGAAAGCGCATGGTATCGTGATGACGTAAAGGCGGCGTACGCGAGCGGACTTATCAACGGCAAAACCGAAACCGAATACTGCCCCGACGAAAAGATGACGATTGCCGAGGCGATCAAACTTGCCGCGTGTCTGCATCAGCAATATTTCGACGGTAAAGTCACCCTTGCCGCAAGCGGTACACCGTGGTATCAAACCTACGTGGACTATGCCGAGAAAAACGGTATTACCGACAAAACTTATGCCGACTACAATCGCGCGGTCACCCGTGAAGAATTTGTGCATATCTTCTTCCATGCTCTGCCGCAAAAAGAATATGTGCAGTTTAATATGGTCTATTACGGCGACATTCCCGACGTAAAAGATACTCACAGCTACGCTTTGGAAATTTATACTTTCTATCGCGCGGGCATTTTGTCTGGTATGGACGATTACGGCAACTTCGAACCCGAAAGCAACATAAAGCGCAGCGAAGTGGCGGCAATTTTGACTCGTATGACCGACGATGCCGCACGCAGATCGATCGTGTTGAGGAAGAAATAATTCGTTTTCGCACAATCGGAAGCAAGGAGAAAAAATGAAAAGAGCGCTTTGTGTGTTTTGTGTTTGCTGTTTGATAAACACATTCGTTTTTACAACTTCTGCGGAAAGCATAGACGGGAATGGTGCATCGGAATGGGCAATATCGGAAGTTGAGGAAGCGATTCGACTTGGATTTGTGAACGATAATTTCAAGAATGATTTCCAAATGAATATTACAAGAGAGGAATTTGCCGTAACAGCCGTAATGTTTGTTGCCTACCAGAACAATATGGATGTAATCGATATGCGCAATTTGTACGTTAACGGCGGACGGCTTGAAAAAGCCGATTTGGATGACTTCGACTCGTGGCATTTTGATGATTTGAGCGATTCCGAATATGCGAATTACATTACGTTGGCGGCAGCCATGGGAATTGCGAAAGGAAAAGGAAACAAGTGCTTTGATCCCGCCTCACCCATCACGAGGCAAGAAGCGGCGGCTATGCTGAACAGGGTTTTCGCACTGTATGCAAAAGACTCCGAAATTGACGAAACAGACGTTCCCGAAATCCGTGATTTTGAAACGATTGACGATTGGGCAAAAAATTCTGTGAAAAATGTTTACGCGCTGAATGTAATGCGCGGAACAGGCGAAGCTTTTGAACCGCGAGCGTTTTATACGCGCGAACAATGTTATGCGGCTTTTGTGCGATTGTGCAAATGTGACAAAATGAAAAGTCGATATCACGGAGAAAATCTATGCTTTTGGTCATATGAAGAATTGCTTGGTGTTATCAAAGCGCAGGCAAATTATGACGAGGTATACAGCAACGAAAATGAATTTTGCTCGGTTAACGTCGGCTTCGCACAAGCATTTTTTTCGGGCGCCGGTGGCTTTTGGGTTGTTTACAAAAACGGCGGAAGAAAAAATCTAATCCAACAATTCGGAAGTATCAATGTATATGATTTTGATGAGAATGCATTTGAATTCGACGAAAGCGGGAAAACCTTGTACTGCGCTTTGATCCATACAGCGAACGGCACGAAAACAGAATACAGAATCGACTTGGTAAAAGCGTTGGTCGATAAAATCAACTGATTCGCGTTTCCGAAAGCAACATAAAGCGCAGCGAAGTGGCGGCAATTTTGACTCGTATGACCGACGATACCGCACGCAGATCGATCGTGCTGAAGAAGAAATGATCGAAACGGACAAGAAAAAGGAAGTGCGAACTTCCTTTTTTCTTTTTGTCGCAGTATCTTTTGCGGAAGAAAAACCTTACTTGCCGAATCGATTACCGTATGGTGCGCGGATAAACCGACGGCGAGAAGCCCGTATGCTTTTTGAATACGTTCGAAAAGTAATAGACGTTCTCGAATCCGCATTGTTCGGCAATTTCACTGATGGTAAAACGTCCGGTTATGAGCAGTTCTTTGGCATGGTCGATTCGCATTTTGTTTACGAGCTTTACGGGTGTTGTATGCTATAAAAGACTTATTTATCAATGTAAGTCAAAACGAAAAAATG
>CAYNXA010000262.1:0-3044 GCA_964401015.1 uncultured Oscillospiraceae bacterium | reverse complement strand
TTTCACGATCGGCGTTCGGCATATCCATTTTATTGAAAAAAATGAATGTCGGAACATTTCGGCGGCGCAACAGTTTCCATAATGTTTCGGTATGCTCACGCACCCCCTCGGTCGCGCTGATGAGCAAGATTGCCGCATCCAACACTGCAAGCGTACGCTCGGTTTCCGCCGAAAAGTCGGTATGACCGGGTGTATCAAGGAGGGTGACGGATTTTTTTGTATCGGAAAGCACAGCTGTTTTCGAAAAGATCGTAATACCGCGACGGCGTTCCATCGCATTATTATCCAAAAAAGCGTCTTCGTGATCGACGCGCCCCATTTTTCGAATACTTCCTCCGTGATAGAGCAACGCCTCGGAAAGGGTCGTCTTTCCCGAATCGACATGTGCCAAAATGCCGACGCACAATCGTTCCATTTTTCTTTGCTCCTTTCACGCAGTCGATTTTTCATTCGGTTATCGTCTTTTGATTCTTTTGTTTTTTATGTTCATTTCATTTTTCGTTTTATCGCTCGGTTCGGTTCTGTTTTGTTTTACATTCTCATATGGTTTTAACGAAAGTTTTTTCGAAAAAGCCGTGCGAAAGGAACCATGCCATGAAAACCGACCGATTTGTTATTTCCGTCGACAGCCCATACGACAAAAGGCTCGTTCGTCCCTTTCTCCGAACATCGGGACAATACGGGGAGCAAATCGGCTATTCGCCGAAACAATTGCGACATTACTACGAATTCGACGAAAGATACGGCGGCAAAGGAATCACCGTCGGCATCGTCACCGCTTACGGCAGTCCGACTTTGGCAAACGATCTTGCGGTTTTCAGCCGACTGTTTTCGTTGCCGCAAGCAACGCTTCTCGTGCGCGGGAGCGAAAACGCTTCGGCAACACAAGGCGAATGGGTGCTCGAATCGTCCGCCGACAGCCAAATGGCACACACTTTTGCGCCCGATGCGACGCTCGTCGCGTATTTTGCACCGTCGGCGGCGTTGCCGTCGCTTTTGCCCATGCTTCGACTCGCCGACAACGAATGTGACATTGTTTCGTTGAGCTTCGGAATCGAAGAATTTGACGGTGTTGCCGAATACGAAGATTTTTTCGAAAACGCTCACGCACTGTTTGTCTGCGCCGCAGGTGACCGAAGCGTCGTAAACTATCCCGCTTCATCCTCCCATACCCTTTCGGTCGGGGGAACGCGGTTGTATCTCGACCGACGGGGCGATGCGATCGGTTCGGAAATTGTATGGAGCGAAAGCGGCTGCGGTATCAGCCGTTTCTTTTCGGTACCGCCGTATCAAGCGCGTTTCGCCGATATTGCCGCGCGGTCGGACGGAAAGCGCGTCGTTCCCGATCTTTCTTTTTTCGCATGGGGTCGGTTCGGCGCGGCGATCTATCATTCGACACCCGTCGGGGGGAGCACGGGTCGAACCGAAGCGGCGGGCACCAGCATCGGCGCGCCCTGTGTGGCGGGCATTTGTGCCTGTCTTATGCAAAAGTTTTCGACAGACGGCATACAAGAAGACTTTTTCTACGCACTTGCGGGCGGAAATTCATACGCCAACCGTTTTCGCACCTATCGGGATATCGTTCTCGGCAGAAGCGGGACTTTTGAGGCAACGCGCGGATTTGATTTTTGTTCGGGATTGGGTACGCCGCGTATCCGTCGCATGCTCATGCACAGTGGTACGGTTCTGCAACCCGCTTTATACAATTCTTAAAGGCAAGCCGCTCGATTTTTCCGAATCGACCTATCGGCGCTTACGATTTCTTCAGGCTTCGTCACACAAAGCATGATACGCTCGCGCGATCTCCATCATATCCTTCAGCATATCTTCCCGCTTTGTCGGGTCGCGCAACAATGCCGACGGGTGATAAACGGCGAACATACGAAAAGCGCCGCGCTTAAACCAAATGCCGTGCTCACGTGTTATTTTGAAATCGGACTCGATAAGTTTCATTGCCGAAATGCGCCCGAGACAAACGATGATCTTCGGCGACAAAAGGCGCGTTTGAGCGCGCAGATACTCCATGCACGCGTCTTGTTCTTCGGGCAACGGATCGCGATTGTGCGGCGGTCGGCATTTCAAAATATTGGCGATATACACGCGCTCGCGCGGGATACCGACTGCCGAAAAATATTTATCCAGCAATTTTCCCGCCGCTCCGACAAACGGATTTCCCGAAAGGTCCTCGCTTTCCCCCGGCGCTTCGCCGACAAACAAAAGCTTTGAATCGGTCGCTCCGACACCGAATACCGTATTGGTTTTGGTCTTACACAACTCACACGCAGTACAGGCGCGACAAGTTTCTTCCAGCCTTTGCCATGCATTTTCCGTGTCCGAGCGGTTCGAAAGGGTGTTGTTTTGATTTTCTTCCGAATGGGCGGAAGAGGCGGAATGTGCGAAATACACGCAGACCCTCCCTTTCATTAAGATTTTCGAAACGCTTTACCGCAAAATCGGTCCGTTGCCGTTTTCTTTTTGTGGCGGTAAAACTTCGGCAGACGCTTTTTCGCCGCCTGCCGCTCCTTTGCGACGATGACGGCGGCGCGTTTTGGTAACCTGTCGGGCAGCTGCCTCGCGGCTTTCGGCGTGTGCGACCGTCTTTAACAGTTTATACAAGCTTTTTTCGGATTTTTCATCGATGCGCGAAACGGCAATGTTTTCGACAAAACAGCCGTGTTCCTCACAAAGGCGCAAAGCGGCATATTGATTCACATACTTTCGCACATATCGTCCCGAAAGCGAAAGTTCTTTTTGACAAAACGGACAAGCGTTATCGGTATTGCGCGCGAAATCCAACGCTTCTTCCGGTGTGGAAAACCCGTAATAGCGCGCTTTTTTCTTGCCGTTTGGCGTTCCGTTTTGCTTTTGTTCGCGACAATAGGCAATCCCCGCCGCCATATCCATTCGTTCGCAAATGCGCGCCGTATATTCGGCGTCGTTCAGGGCGTTATGTAGGGGGAGCTCCTGTTCGATATGCAACGTTTCGCAAGCGGTCTGCAAGGCGGTTTGACGATTTTCCGAGCCGATTTGGCGATTGTAGATAG
>CAYNXA010000261.1:0-3054 GCA_964401015.1 uncultured Oscillospiraceae bacterium | reverse complement strand
TTCTGACACCGATCCATCTCAAAGCCGCCGATATGGGCAAGCTCCTCCGATAGTCTCAGCTTTTTTGCCATCCACCGATAGCCCTGCGTTCTGCTCATACCCTGTTCCTTCCAGAAGCTGTCGAAGACCTGATGGGTCTCCATCCGCTTCATGCGGAGTGCTTCGTTGGCCAGATTCCCCAGCGGCCGCGTAGTGCCCTTATGACAGCCTACACGGGCGTTGCAGTTCTGGCACTGATAAAATTTCTCCCGTTCCAGTCCCAGCCGCTTCGCCGCCGCAGCGCCGTACACTTTTGCCGCAGGAACCAGATGGACTGTACCACCGCAATAACGGCAGATCGTCGGTATCTCCAAACGCACGCCCCCTTTACGCCGCTTTCGCCGCAGCCGGTTTCACGGCTTTTTGCGGCTTTTTCTGCGTTTCCGCGCGCATGGCGTTTTGCAGATAGTAGGCATCCTGTGTGGCAAGCGTCAGCATTCCGCCCTGTGCGATCCCCAGTGTGACCGTTCCACTCAAAGCCTTCAGGCAGGTGGTGAGCTGCTTTGCGTTGAACCAGTAGTCTCCCACGGGCGCGCCGGTCAGCGCAATGATCTCAATAGGCGTCGAGGCACTTCCAAGGTCGCCGTAGCAGTGGAATACAAGGCGCTGATCCTGAAAGCTCAGCCTCACCCGATTGCCGGAGCCAACGGTCAGGACCGACGAGAGTGCCGCTCTCATATCCTGAATGTCCGTCAGAACGGTAAAGGCATTTCGGATGCTGCCCACCAGCCGCTCCGTATCAATGTAGCCGCCCTCCATGAGCCGCGCGCTGAAGAGGAAATTCTCACGAAAAAAAATGATGCTTTTCCCAGTTGTTCCGACGCGGAACTCATCCTTGTCCTGACACATATTCGAGAGCTTTCCCAGCGAAGCGGCGGGAATGAGCAGGCTCACATCGCCGGTGCTCTGGTGGTCTCCCTTGGCGGTCACGATGCAGTTTCCATTGCTGCCGGCCGCACGCAGTCCCGTGCTGGTAAACATGAGATTGACGCACTTGAGAAGCGGCTTGCCGTTGTCCTGTGCGGTGGCAAATACGGTGTGCTGCGCCATAGCGGGGATACCACTGAGCTTGATCGTGTCCTCCGGGAACGGGATCTCCGGTTTGGGAAATGCGCCCCGATCCCATACATCTACTTCATAGCAGGCGTTATCGCTTTGCAGCCTCATGCGCCCCCGATTTTCCGCCCTGCAGATCTGCACGGTATCAAGGGGCAGCCGCGAGAGCATCTCTGCAAGCATCTTTGCGGAAAAGACCAACGCCCCATCCTCCTGAACAGAGCAGAAGAGCTTTTCCTCCAGCGTCACCTCCAGGTTGGTCGAGGTCAAGGTGAGCTTTCCGCTTGCGGCATCTGCCTCCAGCAAAACGCCCCGGAGCACATCCAGCGGCGAATCCGCCGGAGCGATGGCTGACGCGCGCTTGACGGCACAGAGTATTTCCGCGCGATTGATCGTTATGTTCAATGTTCTCCTCCTTTAAGCAGCAAAGTCGAAGATCGACAGTTGGTTTTCGTCCACCTCTGTCTTCTTCGACTTCCGTTTCTTCTGATCTTCCGCAGTCCGCGCAAGCAGTCCTTCGTAGAGTGCCTGCCGTGCCTGCGATTGCGCCGCACGAACGCCGAAGGAGTCCTCGGCTGCGGGCGCGCTGATTTTTTCTACCGCAGTTTCCTGCACCTGCGGGATGACGATGTTCTTTTTCCGGTCGGGGTTGATCACAGCCATTTTCCTGAAAGCCGCAGCAATATCCTCCACATTATCCCGGATACCCAGCGCCAGCTCTTTTGCCATCTGCGAGGTCATATCCTTCACATCACTCATGGCGGCAAGGCCCTCCTCGGAGAATGTTCCCTCGATGATGCCTGCCACCGCCAGCTTGGACGCCATCAGCTTCATTGCCTTTGCCTGCATGGTGCCGGCATAGTAGAGCATATATACCTCCACTCTGGGCGCGGTCTGGTTGATCCGCCATGACCGGCGGGACGCCTGCCGCAGGGTGAAGAGGTTATAGCCCATGGAATAGAAGATGATGGTGGTAAAGGCATTGAGGTCAAGACCCGTCTCCACGCAGCGCGGGTTGGTAATGAGCACCTGCAAGCCGCCCTTTACGCGCTTGTCCACCCATTCCTCACGCTTCTTCGTGGGGACGCTCTGTGCCAGGATCTCCGTTCGGTAGCCCTCTGCGCAAAGGAGCTTCTGGAGCTTTTTCTGCGAGTCCGTGCGCGTCCAGCTTGTATAGATGAGGACGCGCTCTCCGTTTGCCGCCTTCTGCCGCACCAGCTCCAGCACCCGTTCCTCCTTGGGGTACAGGCGGGAAAAATCGCCGCAGTCCTTTGGCGTTACGATAGGAGTCCCGTCCAGAGGATGTACCACCTCCGGTTGGCCATAGGGCTGGTCGGGATAGACGGTCAGCAGGTTGAGGTAGGTGGAGAGGATCTTCTGCGCCACCTTTCGGTCTGTGCGCAGGACTCTCTGCAATCCATGCTCCGCCTCTTTGTAGGCTTCCTTCACATCCTCCGGCATCTCCAACGGAACGGGGATCTCTTCGTAGTCCGGCAGGTCTTTGCCCATGTCGGAGAGGGAGAGAAAGGCCGTGTACTCCAGTAGAAAGCGGGAGAATACCAGCGGTGATACGCCGGGGAGCTGCTTTGACTTGGTCCTTCGCTTACTGGTGCGCCGGTTGGAATTGTACTCCGCGTCCTGGATCTCGTAGGTATTTTCCACCACGCCATACTCCGCGTCGAAATCACCGGGGTTTCGGTAGCGTTTGCCATCTTTGAGCATCAGACCCGGAACGATGCGGTAGAGCAGGTGAAAAATGCCGGAGGAATAGCCGTTGATGAGCGTCGCCGTCATTCCGACAAAGTTTTTGGAGGCGCCGTACAGCTCTGCCATGGCATCGCCCTGTCCGCTATTGTTGTTGTATTCGTGCAGCTCATCGCAAAGAAAGCCGTCGATGCGTCCGCGCAGCTTTTTCTTGATGTAGGTGCTCAGCGGAAACCGCCGGTGCGCGCCACGTAC
>CAYNXA010000260.1:0-3063 GCA_964401015.1 uncultured Oscillospiraceae bacterium | reverse complement strand
GTTTTCGCTGTACCGCCACCTTACATAAATACTTCGTTATCGCACCTCGGCTAATAGTCGCTGTTTTTGTTTTTTCACAGATTGAGGTGAGCAGGGAAAATATTGTTTGCTCGTTTGTAGGGAACGACCTACGTGTCGTTTCCTACGGTTGAGCAAAAGGGGAGCCGAGGTGCGTTTTGGTTCACGATACCGTAAAAAAATCAAGACGGTGCGGATTTTTACGAGCGTGCGGATACTATCCGCCCCTACAAGGCAAGGGGTTTGCGTGGGCGTAAATCCAGACAATCCCTCCGTCGCACTTCGTGCGCCACCTCCCTTTACACAAGGAAGGCTAAATATAGGCTTCAATCGAAATTCGGCATTCGGTATTCGGCATTTCGGTATCTTCGTTTCGGTTTTTCGCTCGATTTTTTCTTTGAACCCGCCGAGGCTAGAAAGAGAAAATACGCGTTATGTACGCCGTTTTCATACAGCAATTTTGCCGCCGCGTCGGCGGTGGCGCCGCTGGTGATGATATCGTCGAAAACAAGTATCCGTTCGGGTATAGGCTCCTCTTGTTTTCGCAATTTCAGCGACATGGTCGCGTTTTCGATGCGTTCCGCACGGTTCAAATTTTTCTGCTCGCGCGAATAACGCGGGTCGCGATAAAACGGTTCGACGAATTGTGCGTCGGGATAGATCTCGAAAAAGGACAGCAACATTTCTTTTGCCTGATCAAATCCGTATTTCCGCATGAGCGGCACACTGCGCGGAATATACGTCGCCGTTTTCGGAAGAGTGGGAAACACGCGTGCGGCTTCGTGTGCGGCGATCCGTCCGAGCATGGTATGACAGCGACGGCAACGATGCGTTTTTACGTGTAAGATCAAATCGTTTATCAATTCCCGATGATACGACCATAAAAACACATACGGATATCCGTACGGACCGCTTTTCACTCTCGGACGGCAAGCTTCGGTCAAGACTTCGGTGCAATTCGAACAAAACGCACTTTCGACCGTATAGTCTTGACGGGAAAAGAAAGCGTCATCGTATCCGAACGTGCGATTGATTCGTTCCCCGCACAGATGACAGCGTTCGGGAAAAAGCAGCGCCGATAACCGTTGCGCAAACGAAAATGCCATGGGAAAGCTCCTTGTTTCTTCGGACGGTCGAGGTTTGTTTTATCGTCAAACCCCATACGCGCGAAAATGTTCAAAGGGTTTCGGCGTAACGAAGTGCGTCCTCGATATTGGGACGGAAATTGTCCGCACCGATCTTGTCGTAAAGTCCCGCTTTCTTCAATGCGGTGAGCGGTTGGGGATTCACATGAGAGAAGATGACAACAATGCCGCTTTTTTCGCATTTTTTGCAAAAATCGGAAATCCCGCGCAAAGCGTCGGTATCGAGTGACGGCACACTCCGCATACGCAAAATGACGCAACGGGTGAAATCTTTGACCGTAAGCTCGGACAAACGATTTGCCACCGCAAAAAAGAGAGGACCCGAAAGCTCGTAAACGCGAATGTGTTCGGGCACTTTGCGCAATTCTTCGTCGCTGTCGTAACGCCAGCCCGAAACGCCGCCCTCTTCACTCATACGCTTCATAAACAAAACGCACGCCAAAACGACGCCGACACCGATCGCCACGACCAGATCGAACAAGACGGTCAGCGCAAAGGTTAACAGCAATACCAATATATCGCTTTTCGGCGAGGTTTTTATCATGCGGACAAACGCTTTTGCACCGCACATATTATATGCCACATGAATCAAAATGGCGGCAATGGCGGGCATGGGAATATACGACGCATACGGCATCAAAACGACCAAAATGAGAAGTAAGGTCAGCGAATGAACGATGCCCGAAATCGGGGTACGTCCGCCGTTTCGTATGTTGGCGGCGGTGCGGGCGATCGCACCGGTAGCGGGAATACCGCCGAACAATGCCGAACCGATGTTGGCGATACCTTGGGCGCAAAGTTCGGAGTTGGAACGGTGCTTTTTGTTGACCATACCGTCGGCAACGACACACGACAAGAGCGATTCGATTCCCGCCAATACCGCAATGGTCAGCGCGTCGGGGAAGATTGCCGTCACGGCGGCAATCGAAAATTTCGGCAGAGTAAGGCGCGGCAATGCCGACGAAAGGGTGAATTGATCGCCGATGGTCAAAACGTCCAATTTGAACAACTTGACCAAAGCAATTCCGACGGCGACGGCAATCAGCGAGCCGGGAATCTTAGCGGATACTTTGGGCCAAACGAATAATATGGCAAGACAGACCGCACCGACCAAGACCGCCCAAAGGTTTACGGTGTCGAGATTGGCAAAAAACGCGTTCGCTTTTTCAAGCGTTTCGATCGGCGCTTCACCGTGCATATAGCGGACACCGCAAAAATCTTTCAATTGCCCGATGACCAATGTTACGGCGATGCCCGCCGTGAAACCGGTGGTGATACTGTACGGAATAAAACGAATTAAATTGCCCAAGCCCAAAAGACCCATAAGCAGTAAAATAACGCCTGCCGTAACGGTGGCAAGCGCTAAACCGTCCATGCCGTTTCGCGCAACAATGCCGGCAACGATCGTGGCAAAGGCGGCGGTGGGACCTGCGATCTGAACACTGCTGCCGCCGAGCAATGCCGTAAGAAAACCGGCAATGATTGCCGTATAAATGCCCGCTTCGGGCGTGACACCCGACGCAATGGCAAGTGCGATCGACAACGGTAAGGCGATGATCGCCACGATAATACCTGCCACAATGTCACGAAGCAGTTGGGTCTTGTCGTACTTTTTCAAGTCGGTAAATAACATCGGTCGAAAATTCTTCACGTTCTTCTTTTGGCTCCTTGTTTTTTGATTTTTGATTCTTCGGATACTTCGTAGGGCATGCACGGGATTTACGCCGACGTAAAATTCGAGCGCGCGCCGACAGGCGCGGGAATGCTCACCGCAGGTGCTCCCTTTACACAAGGGAAACGAGAAAGAGAGGACGGCGCGCGCGAATTCCCTCTCTTTAAGGCCCGCTTGCCTAAAGGGGGCTGTCAGCGTAGCTGACCGGGGGATTCTCAAATCCGCGCC
>CAYNXA010000259.1:0-3088 GCA_964401015.1 uncultured Oscillospiraceae bacterium | reverse complement strand
GAACGGCGAGGTGAACTCATGAAAAACAAAAGTCGAACCTTGACCGTCTATTTGTATGCCACGCATATTGATGAGCGAAAACACGACTTTTTTGTCGCAACTTGTATTGTTACTGGGAGCGAAAAAGCCGACATGAGTGCCGTCCTCGTAAAAATGATACTCGGCAGGCTCAAACGAAAGCGTGTCCCCATCGTGCAATTCGGACAGTACTTTTTGTAAAAGCGGCGTCGCATTATCGGTTCCGCAACTTCGAAAGAGATGAAGCATGGTACTTCCTCCGTTAATGTGAGCTTTCGGCAGTGAGGCGCGCTACGACGCGATCCTTTCCGAGCAGCTTACAAATCGTATACAGATCGGGCGAATTGCTCTTGCCGGTGATTGCCACGCGCAGTACGGTCGATACGTCAGTAACCGAACCCCTAAAGGCGCTCGGATCGGCTTTATACGCTTTCATGTCGGACGTGTATCCGAACTGTTCGGACAGTGTTTTTACGGTTTCAAACCAGGCGTTGTTGTCAACTTCGTCTTGATAGCTTTGCGCATAAGCCGCCAGCAAGGCTTTGCGTTCATCGGCAGGGACGGCTTCGGGGTATTCGTCGTGGTTGACGGCGAAAAGCTCATCAAAGAAATACGAAATGAACTCTTTTACTTCCGACCAACAAGCGAAATCCTTACGCGGCTTTTTACCGCCGCGTCCGATGGCAAAGATGGCAGCCGTATAAGCGGGATCACGAGAGGCGAGTGCGAAAAATTCGGGGTCGTACTCGTTTGCCCATTCGGCAAAATCGGTGTATACCGCGTCGGCACTCATACGCGCAATGACGTTTTTGGAAATGTCATTGAATTTTGCGAGATCGAAAAGGGCACCCGAAGCACTCATTTTATTGGTGGAAAAAGGAAATTCGCGATAATCTTTATCGGGATTTGCGCTTCGCCATTGTTCGTAATTCGAATTGAGAAGTGTCATCAAATATTCGATAACGGCAATTTTCGGATAACCTGCCGTGTAATAGAATTCCAACGAACATTCGGGGTCTTTGCGCTTGGACATTTTGCGCTTGGTGCCGAGTTCTTCGTCGAATTTCAAAACTTGAGAAGTGTGCGAAAAACGGGGACGGCGGAAGCCGCAAGCGTTCCAAAGTTCAATATGCCACGGAAGGGTGGAAAGCCATTCTTCGCCGCGAATGACATCGGTCGTACGCATGAAATGGTCGTCTACCACATGGGCAAGGTGATACGTCGGGATTCCGTCGGATTTGAGCAAAACGAAATCTTGATCGTTTTCGGGAACTTCGAGATTGCCTTTGATCGAATCTTTGAAAGGGGTCTTTTTGGCGGGATCTCCGAGCGATTTGAAACGGAGAACGAATTTTTCGCCGTTTCGGATCTTTTCGATTGCCTCGTCGATCGGCATATCGCGGTGTTTGGCGTATTTGCCGTAGTAGCCGAAGTTTTCTTTGGCGGCTTCTTGTCGGGCGTGTACCTTTTCGAGATCTTCTTCGGTACAGAAACAGGGGTAGGCGCGACCGTCCAAAAGAAGCTTTTTCGCCACGATGTGATACAGACGGGCGCGTGCGCGCTGACGATAAGGACCGTAATAGCCTTTGTCGCCGTCGGCAGTAGCACCTTCGTCGAAGCCGAGCCCGAATCCGCCGAGATATTTCAAAATCTTTTCAACCGCACCGGGAACCTCGCGCTTGTCGTCGGTATCTTCGATACGCAACATAAATACACCGTTTCCGCCGGCATGTGCCACACGTTCGTCGGCAAGGGCGCCGTAGAGGTTGCCGAGATGCATGGAACCGGTGGGGCTGGGTGCCATACGAGTGACTTTGGTTCCTTCCGGAAGGTCGCGCGGGGGGTATTCTTGTTCGAGAGCTTCAATGGTATCTTCGTCGGTCAATTCGGGGAAGATCAACGACGCAAGGGTCAAGAGCTTTTCGCTTTGCATTACTGTTTCCATAAATTTCTGCCTTTCGTATCGATTCGATGGTATATAAGAATGAGTAAGCGGATAAACGGGATAACGCGGATTCAGTTCGACGGCGGGATGTAGATCATTTCGAGCATGACTTCGTCGTCTTCGATATCTTCGTTGGAGTAAAAGTAAAGGTTGGTTCCCGCAAAACGGAACCCGCATTTTCGATAAAAATCGATAGCGGGGACATTGCAAGATTGCGTTTCCAAAAACACACAACGGAAGTCTTCTGTTTGTGCCAGCTTTTTGGCATGTTCGACCAGCGCGGTGCCGTACCCTTCGGAACGGTACGGTTCAAGTATCAAAAGATTGGCAATGCGCAGACGGCTGTTCCATTCTTCACGCTCGCACTCCATATAACCGACAAAGCTTTTTCCGCCGTCAAGCGAAAGTCCGTATGCGGTCGATCGGGTCCAATCGCCGTACATGGCGTCGTACGAATCGTGCCGATAGGGGGAGGGAAGTTGTTCCCGCCGAAAGCTAACTGTAAAACAGTCGCTTTTGTCCGAAAAAGACGGCACGTAATGCTCGTGCGAAACGTAAGTGTAATGCAATTCGAAATACTCGTATTGTTCTCTGGAAAGCTCAAAAATCTGCATAACGACTCCTGCGGAAAAAGGTGAAAGATTACGCGTGCGTCGGAATGCTCGCCTCATATGTGCCGAGTTTTCTTTGCATCAACGAATTCCGAAAAGTTCCGACGGCTCAATTGTATCGGACGATAAGCAAATATGCTTGCGTAGCAAGATTTTGCCATGTGCCCCAACGCACAACGATTTCAAACGTTACATGGCACATGGTCGAGTTTTCTTCGTCCTTGCGGACTTCGAAAACTCCCTACGTTCTGCGTATATTATACCATACAATCCTCTAAAAATCAACATTTACGGTCAAAAACTTCAACAAGGTAATTTTCCTTCTGTGCTTTTTTCAAAAAAAGCTTGAAATAGTCGACAAATCATGCTATAATAAATATATAATTTTTCGGGGTGTGGCGCAGTTGGTAGCGCGCGACGTTTGGGACGTCGATGCCGCAGGTTCGAACCCTGTCACTCCGACCATACAGAGTGTTCTTATAGTAACCGAGAGGTTTCTTGTAAGAACACTCTG
>CAYNXA010000258.1:0-3119 GCA_964401015.1 uncultured Oscillospiraceae bacterium | reverse complement strand
GCGTTATCAATCCATGCATATAAAAAAGACCCGAGAGAGCCTCGGTTCTTTTTGCGTTTTGTTATACGTCTTACAGAGAAAATGCCTTATACACTTCGCCGTTTTCGACGTTCTTCCAAAGGAAAGTATTGCCGTCGAAGGTCATGTAGCTGTGCGGCGAATTTTCTTTCGGGATCGAGACCGAACCGGGGTTCAGGTGAAGATAGCCCTCGCTTTCGTCGCACAGCGGGACGTGGGTATGACCGTTCAAAAGAATACAATTCATTTCGGCAATGTCGGAACGGATTTTGTGCCCATGCGTCAAATACAGCGTATGTCCCTCGGCAAAAAGCAAGGCGTATTCGACATCGACGGGAAATTTCAGCACCATGCCGTCGACGTCGCTCTCGCAATTACCCTTTACGCAAAGAATCTTCGGAGCGAGCGGGTTGAGCATGGCAATGACTTCTTTCGGTGCGTAATCACGCGGCAAGTCGTTGCGGGGGCCGTGATACAAAATATCGCCGAGAAGGATCAAACGCTCGGCGTTTTCTTCATGAAAACGCTCCAAAAGGAGTTTGCAATAATAGGCGGAGCCGTGTATGTCGGATGCGATAAGCCACTTCATGAGAATTTCCTTTCCGAAACAATTCGAACACTTCGAAAAAACGAAGTGTTCGTGCGATAAACGGGTTACTGTATCTTGTTGTCTGTCGAACACACTTTCGGATATGTATGCAAACGTTCGAACAAGGACGGTGAATCGAGTTTGAAGCAAAAAGAGCTTTATGCCAATTCGATTATTTCTTTTGCGATATCGGTATAGGCAAGAGCGCCGCGCGAATATTTGTCGTAATAGATCGCCGGCATACCGTAGCTGGGGGCTTCGCTCAAACGAACGTTGCGCGGCACGGGCACACGGAAAATTTTGCCTTTGAAATGCTTTTTGATCTGTTCGAGAACCTGTAACGAAAGATTCAAGCGTCCGTCGAACATGGTAATGATAACGCCCGATAGATCCAAATTCGGATTATACAAGCGCTTGACTTGCGCGATCGTCACGGTGAGTTGCGAAAGTCCTTCGAGAGCGAAATATTCGCATTGCATGGGCACAATGACGCCGTCACCGGCGCACAGGCTGTTTATGGTCAAAAGACCGAGTGACGGAGGACAGTCGATGAAGATAAAATCGTAGTCTTCCCTCACCTGTTCGAGCGCGTCACGCAAGAAAAACTCGCGGCGTTCCTTGTCGACCAGCTCCAATTCCGCACCGGCAAGCGCGATAGTGGCGGGCAAGATATCCAATTTTTTGAATTTGGTTTTTTTGATGACGGTCTTGACCGATATGCCGTTCACGATGACGTCATAGGCGGATTTGGCGACCGATTTTTTGCTGATACCGACGCCGCTGGTGGCGTTTCCCTGGGGATCCATGTCTACCAGAAGTGTCTTTTTTCCCAACGAACCGACTGCTGCGGCAATGTTGACAGCCGACGTGGTTTTCCCTACGCCGCCCTTCTGATTGGCAAGCGCATAAACAACTGCCAAAACAAACAACCTCCCCTAAAAAAATACACAAGCGAAAACAAATAACAGTAAAACGCGCGTGCAACGATTATTATAGCAAAGTTTCGGGAAAATGTCAAATACTTTCTTCCGATTCTTTCGAATTATTTCGATATTTTTCGGTTTTTTTGCGATTTTGCCAAAAAGTGTCGGTTTGTTTGGGAATTTTGCATGAGATTCGGTGAGATACAGTCGGAAATTTCAAGTAAATTTCGATGGTTTTTACAACAATGTGACTTGTCACCTTGCGAAAAAATCGTGACAATCCGCGCAAAAGTGCGCTAAACTTGACAGAAAGATAAAAAAATGGTATACTGTACACAGCGTGGTGGGAGCTATTAGCGGCTTTTTGCCGCTGTGTGCTTTCGCACATCTATGCACGTTGCAACGAAAGGAGTGAGAAACCGTATGAAAACACAAAATCGAAAATCGTGGAACATCTCGCGCGCAAGCGCGAATGTCGTAAGACTTTCCCGCAAAGAACGGCGTGAAAAAATGAAACAATATCGACGCGGACTGATTTCGCAAGAAGAACTGATCCGTTGCGGCATCGACTGCAAGGGATTTGATTTTTTGTATTCGCAGTTCCGCTTGGGCGGTCTTTCGAGAGTCGAAAGTTGTTACAATGCTCTCTTTATTCGCGTATTGCATCGTTTTGACCAATCCGAAAAGAAAATCTCGCGCGAATTGAAAAATACGTATTCTCACCCGAACGGTTGGTATAAAGATTCGTTTTATACGTGGCGCAACAACCTTTGGTCACACATATTGACCTTTTTGCAACGGTTCCCCGTTTTCTATCGCAATGTATGCGAATTTTTCGTCGCATTGCCCGACACCTTGCGAAGCTCGCACGATCGACATGTGGTGCATATGGACAATTCGTTTCGATCGTTTGTTTCCTTTTGTCGCGGATTATCCCGATTCGGGCGGATATTGGTTCCGCTTGCGGTGTCGACTCTCCTTTTGTATCCGGTTCATGCAAAACTTGAACGTACGGTGGCGTTGGACATTTACGTGAACGGCGATTATGTCGGCACGGTCAGCAACGGCGACGTTTTGGTAAATACACAGCATATGCTCGAAAAGAATCTTTCGGCATCTATCGGCGACACGTTCCGCTTTACCGACGATATCACCTATCATTTCACCCATGAAAAAGACGCTTCGTATTTGAGCGAATCGGAAGTGTATTCGGCACTTTACGGAGCGGCGAAACAACACATTCGATCGGGATACGGATTGTATGTCGACGACGTTTTGATCGTCGCTTCGGAAAACAAAGCGGCACTTGAAAAAGCGGTCGACGATATCAAAGATTATTACAAAAAGCAAACCGAATTTTATGCCGAGGGCGAAGATATTCGCGTTAGGTATGCCAACACAATTACGATCTTGTCACGGGATTTTTCGGTCGATCAATTGTCCGATGAAACCGAAATTCGCAAATTGCTCGGATTAAAACCGATCGAAAACGAACGCGCCAATCCGAAAGACGCCATATATACCCTGTATTACGAAACGCTCAAAAGCCGCGCCGACGAACAAAAGCTGAAACTTACGGGCGGCAAGCA